>VBKF01000001.1:0-6457 GCA_005888095.1 Deltaproteobacteria bacterium
CGCTGGACATGACGCTCCTCGACCTCGTGACCCTGGTCTCCGCGCACACGCAGTCGGAAGCCGACCTGATCGCCACCGTAGTCGCCATGGTGAACGGCGGCAGCGTCCGGCTGTGCGGCAACTTCAAGGGCGCTCGCTTCGACCTGAATGCGTTCGCGGAAGTCTGACGCGAAGGACGCGAGGTCCCAGGAGCTTTACGACGTCCCGCTACGCCGATCTGCCAGGTACCGGCCGCCTCCAGGAGCTTGTCCCGTCGCAGACGCGCGACGCGGCAAGATGGGTAAGCCGCCGGGCCGCGACGAACCAGGGTACGAGCTTTACACCGGATCTTCTGCGATTCGCCGTCCTCCGGACTCTCACAAGGTCGCCTCGATGCCCGCGAGGGGTATCACTTCGGCCCTCAGCCCATCGTCGTTCAGCGGCACGAGCACATTGGCGTACATGATGAGGACGTCCCCCCACACGTTGAAACGCAGGCCGACCGACAGGTCGTAGAAGTCCGGCCGCTGGTTCTCGAGGCCAAAAAAGCGGCGCACGGCCCCGCTCCGTGCAGCTCGGCGCGTTCAGGCAACGCTCAACGTCGAAGGCGTCAGCCGAGCCCGCGCGCTGGAACTGGTGGCGCCCCAGAAGCGCGAGAGCAAGGGTGATCCGATCCCGGAGCCCGGCATCGAGCCCCACCCCCCAGCGCCCCTCGCTTTGCCCGACGTCGCCGGTGTCGAGGTTCATTCCCGCGTTCACGTACGGCTGCACGTGCACTCCGGCCCCGACGGGAATGCGCCTCGTCGAGGCGTAGAGCAGCGGGGCGACCTCGAACACACCTCCTCCCTGGAAATTGTCCTCGTTCCCGGTCGGGAACCGCAACACCAGGCCCGCCGCCGCGTGCACCCAATCGCCGTGGAAGAATCGATATCTTCCGCGCAGGAAGGTGTCGCCGGTCCCTAGGGCCTCGTCCCGGAAGGTGCAGACCGCACGCTGACAGGGGACGGTCACGTTGTTCGGCGTGTCGAGCCGGAGGCGCAGCCGGAATTTGCTCTCGAGGACCGGCAGCGTCAGGTTCAGGTCCAGATCGTCGGTTACGCCGTACGTAGCGCTCGCCGTGAACTCGTTCGTGGCGAGCTCGAGACCCAGGAGGGGCACGGTGAACGGCACGCCGGTCGTCGGGTCGCGAATCGGGGAACGCACGTCGTGCAGGGTGTCGATGTCCGCCCCGTTGAACGCATCGAAATCGACCCGTTGGTAATTGAGGGTCGCGTTCCATCTGCCCTTGCCGACGGGATCGGGCCGCTCGAGGTATAGCTGCCCGGCGATCGCCGTCTCGCGCTCGTACGCTCCGGTCGCGGGATCGAAGGTGTAGACGAATCCCGGCGACGCCGCGGTCACCGGCAGCGAGCGGGCCACCGAGGTGGCGAAGGCGTCCCGGATCAGACTGAGGCGAGAACCAAAGAGGTCCGCGAAGCTGGCGGCACGGGCCGTCCCGGCGACGACCGCCTCCTCGAGGAGCAGCAGTATCAAGAGGGTTGCAAGCGGCGCCAGCGCCGTCAAAGACGCATGCGGCGTCTGGGCAGGTGGTCGGGTCGTGGTCACGGCGTCAAGTAATCCAACTAGCCCTACGACGCGCACAACGTAGCAGTCAAGGAGCCTCCTCGCCGGTGCCTTCTCGCCGGGTGGAGCGGTTTGCCAGCCTGGGGCGTAAACCTGAGAAGTCGCCACGATCCCCGATCGTCGGACCTGCCACAGCTTCACGGTTTCGGCCGGTTCGCTCCCTGATCCGCGAGTGTCGGCTCCGGATCAGAGAACGTAACAAGCAGCGCTATACTGTAACGTCCGGGGATTCGCCTGACGGTGCGGGAAGCCCACGGCAACGGCAGCCCGAGCCACCAAATGGGACGATGCGTGCGTCAGGAGTGCGAATGTCGCAAGAGGGCACGTCGTTACGGAAGGCCGGTGGGCTGGTAGGACGCGATCGGAGCGACTACCCCGTTTGAAAGCTGTATCTTCCCGGGTCCGGTGGCGACCCTCAGTCCCATCCATGTGATGTGGCGATAGCGTCCCGGCGCGCCGTTCGCCGGCGTCCCGCACGCTCGCCTGCGAGGACCGTCGGCGACGGCGCGGCCAGCGAACGCTCGTCAGCCGCGTCACGATCTTCCGTCCTCCTCTTCGCTGCGTAGAAGCTCGAGCGACTTCCACCGCGGACCGCCGTGCGGGCGAGCTGCCTCAGCACCGTCTGCGCGTTCTGGATGCTCGCAGCGAGCGAGTCATGACACCCTCGGCCGATGCCCCGTCGCCGGTACGCCTTCGTGACGGCGCGCTTGGCCTTGGCGAGTCCGCCCTTGGCCCGGCGGACCCACCACCCCTGCGCCTTCGCGTCCGTCTCCTCGGCGGCGCGCGCGGTCCACTCGGCGGCCTGCGCCAACCGGCTGCGGAGGACAGATGGCGCGATCGGCGTGGTGCACGAGTCGGCGGCCAGCGCCTCCGTGATCAGGCATCCCGCACGCTCCTGCTGCGCGACGCATTGGTGCTGGCAGCCCAGCGCCGGGTCGCACGTGTCCTCGGTGAGCCGATTGCCGTCGTCGCACTCCTCGTCGCCGGTGCAGGGTCTGCATTTCGGGTCCGGCGTCGCGTGCGTACACGAGCCGTCGGGCAGCACGCAGGAATCGATCGTGCACTGGTTCCCGTCGTCGCACTTGGGACGGCCGACGCACCGGCGGTGCTGGCAATGACCGTCGACAGTGCAGGGATCGTTGGTGGGGCAGGGCGTGCCCGCCTTAGGCACGTTGCGCGCGACGCAGCGGGTCCCCGGGCTGCCTGGGTCGCAGCAGGGCAAGTTGACGCCCTCAGCGCAGACGCAGTGCCGGCACTCTTCGGTGCCGTCGCAGGTTTCTGCATTCTGACAGTCCTCGTCCTGCTGACAGCAACCCGGTTGCGGCGTGTACTTGCAGCCTACTTGCGGGTCGCAGGTCTTCGTCGTGCAGGGCGCGCCATCGTCGCACGATATCGGCTGGTGCACGCAGCCACGCCCGCGCTCGCAAGAGTCGACCGTGCAGGCGTTTCCGTCGTCACACGTGATGCGGTCACCCACGACGAGGCCGTTCTCGCAGCGGTCGTTCACCGTGCAATCGTTCCCGTCATTGCACTCTACCGGACAGCTGCAGCAGCTCTGGGCCTCCGCAGGCCCAGAGCAGCCGTTCACGCAGTGCGACGGTTCGCCAGTGCAGCTGAAGCCGGCCTCGACGACACAGCCGGGCGAGCAGCCGTCGCCCGCGGTATCGTTGCCGTCGTCGCACTGCTCGCCGTCGGTGATCCTGCCGTTGCCGCAACGCGTGCGCGTGCAGTTCGGATCGCAGCCGTCGCCGGCCACGTCGTCGCCAGCGTCGACGATGCCGTTCCCGCAGCCCTGGGGGCAGTCGTTCTGGCAGAAGTTGAAGAAGTACGCGATGCCGGCGTCGGGACCGTACCGATCGTCGCCCGGAGCTCCGACGTGCAGGCTGTTCAGGATGGGGGGCGGACCCGCGGCAGCGGAGATGGCGAATCCGAACTGATCGCCTTCGTCGGGGGTGGGATTCGGTATGGTCGCAATGACAGGGCCGTGGAGCGCCGGGTTGTCCGGGGTTGCTTGGAAGACGTGCACCGCGCCCGCGCGTGGCACTCCGGCGACGCCGTCACCCGGGGCTCCCACGAAGAGATAGTTGCCGAAATTCGCGAGGGAAGTGCCGAAGTGGCCCTCCGGCTGCGGCACCGGATCGTGGAAGTCACCGAGCCGAGTGATGAGCTGATCGCAAGGGAGATCATCATCCTTGCCGAGCGCGAAGTGATAAACGATGCCCGCGTCCTGCCCGTCGCTGTCGTCGAAGGGGGCGCCGACGAAGACGTTCGTGTCCTGCTCCGCGAGGCTCGCTCCGAACAGATCGTCGGGCGCCGGGTCGGGGTTCGGGATGCGGCAGCGGAAGTGGCCGCTCGCCGCGTTGAACAGGTATACGGCGCCGGCGCCCCGGACCTCCTCCTCGTGACCATCGCGGGTAATCGTCACGGTGTCGAACGGCGCGCCGACCGCAATCCGCTCAGGACAGCCGGGCAGGACCGCCACGGCGCTGCCGAACTGCGCGAACGCGGCCGGCTCGGGCCGGGAGAGCTCCACCGCCCGCAAGTCCGCGCCCGCGACGTACGCCGCCCCCGCGTCGACGAGGCCACCGTCGACACCATCGTCTCCCGGGGCGCCCCCTAGTGTGAAGATCAAACCACCACAGGTTTCCACCGGCGACGCGGCCAGCGCGAAGCCCAGCTGCGCTCCCGGTCGCGGCGCGGGATTGCCGACCAGGACCAGCATGTCGTTGAAGCCGATGTACACGGCGCCGGCACCCTCGACACCCCCAGGGTCGTCGAATGAGGCGCCCACGAGCGGCGCCCCGGTGACCGACGCGACCGCGCTGCCGAGCCGATCACCGGCGGCCGGCAGTGCCTTCCGGAGCTCGCTCACGAGCTCGCCGGTCCGACCGTCGTAGAAGTACGCGGCTCCCGCGTCGACCACTCCATCGACGTTGCGGCGCGGGGCGCCAACGAGCACGCCGAACGGGTGCTGCGTCGGCCGTCCGAAATCGAAGACCGGTGCGATCGCGGAGCCGAACTGGTCTCCGGCAGCCGGTGCTGACGGATGCAGAACGTGAAGCAGCTGGAAGACGTCGCCCTGGCAGGCATCCCCCTTGCCATCGTGGTCCGAGTCCTCCTGACCCGGATTGAAGACGAAGGGACAGTTGTCGAGGCAGTCGGGGACACCGTCCCTCTCGGCGTCGGTGATGTCGTTCCGCCCGGGGCAGCGGTCAAAGCAGTCCGGAATGCCGTCGCCATCGGTGTCGAGGCCATTCGGGATGTCGGGGCAGGCGTCCGCGCAGTCTGGCACGCCATCGTGGTCTCTGTCGGGTCCGTCGTCCTGCCCTGGACAGCGGTCGAGGCAATCGACAAACCCATCGCCGTCGCTGTCGGGCGTGTCGAGCCGGAAGGTGACCGGGCCACCCGCCGCCGGGTTCACCCGCCCGACGGAGATCAGCAGCGGAACGCCCCGCGTGAGCCGAACGGGCAGCGGCCGATCACAGGTCGTGCAGTTGTCCTGCGCGCACCCGATACAACTCGCCGGGGCGGCGCAAGCGAAGACCCCGAGCGCGTTCCCCCGTAGGGCCTGGTCGGGCTCACACGACATCTCGGCGCATGCCATGCCCTCCAACTCCGGCTCGATCCGGTACCAGACTGCGGCTCCGTCGCTCTGCGAGCACGACGGCGGCAGGAACTCGCCGATCTCGCGTGTGGCCGCGCGGGTGTCCAGCACGGCGCTGAAAGGCAGGGCCGAGATGACGGTGGCGTCCCGGCAGAGGTCGTTGGCGGGTTGAGGCGCGCGGGCTTCGGCGGTCACGGCGAGGAGAAGAGACGGCAGAACGGCTCGGCGCATGGCGCACCTCCCGACGAGCCACCGAGGTGGCGAAGGCGTCCCGGATCAGACTGAGGCGAGAACCAAAGAGGTCCGCGAAGCTGGCGGCACGGGCCGTCCCGGGCGACGACCGCGTCCTCGAGGAGCAGCAGTACCAGGAAAGCTGCAAGCGACCCCCGCACCATCAAAGACGCATGCGGCGTCCGGGCCGTTGGTCGGGTCGTCGACACGGCGTCAAGTAATCCGGTTAGCCCTGTACGACGCGCGCAAGGTAGCGGTCAAGGAACTTCTCGTCGGGTGTCGTCGGGAGGAGCGGTGGCCCAGCCGGGGTGGGGGCGTAAGAGCGTAACCAGCAGCGTCACACTGCAACGTCCAAGAATTCGCTTGATGATGGAGGAATCCACCGCATACCCGGGGGCCGCCAATGGGGACGATGCGTGCGCTAGGAGCGAAACGATTCTCCTTGACAGCTCGCCAGACGCCGCGCTTTATCCCCTGCCGCATGGCTTCTGAGACACCTCCGTCTCGGAGTGCGAGTGCGACCAGGGGACGCTCCCGCCGTCCCGGGCACGCCTGGGGATGGCTCGGGTCGACCTTCCTCCCAGTGGTGTTCGTCGCGGCGATGGCCGCCGCGACCGCGGACGCCCCCGCCCCGGCGGCGCCGGCCATCTGCGAGCCCGGCCAGCCCTTCTTCGGCCTCGGGCACATCTTCGACAACCCCGGCCTCGGCGCAAGTCCGCGGGACGCCTTCGGGCGAGGGGTCGCATTCGTCGGCAGCCGAGTCCTCGTCGGGGCGCCGGAGATCGGGGCCGCCTACCTGCTCGACGGCGATCGGGAGAGCGCGAGCTTCGGGCAGGTGCTGCACGTGTTCCGCGAGCCGGCGGAGAGTGCGGGCAACTTCTTCGGGTTCGCCGTCGCCGCCGTAGGCACCGACGTCCTGATCGGTGCCCCTCTCGCGGACGTGGACGGCGCCGAGGATGGCGGCGCCGCCTACCTCTTCGATGGAGATCCCACGAGCCCGAGCTTTGCTCAGCTCCGCCG
>VBKF01000001.1:6543-9602 GCA_005888095.1 Deltaproteobacteria bacterium
GTCGATCCGGTGAGCGGGGAAACGCTCCGCACGCTTGGCAAGCCCGACCCGAGCGCGGGCGACGGCTTCGGCGCCGCGGTTGCCGCGGCGGGCACTGCGATCCTGATCGGCGCACCCTTCGACGGCGACCGCGAGGCGGCCGCGGGCGCTGCGTATCTCTTCGACGGGCCAACACCCGTCCGCCTCGAGAAGCAGGAACCGGCGGCCGGCGACCTCTTCGGTGCCGCGGTGGCGGTCAGCGATCGGTTGCTGGTCGTGGGCACGCCATTCGACGACACGTCGGCGACCGACGCGGGAGCAGCCTACGTCTTCGACCGCCGGACACCGACGCTCTCCCGGCCGCTTGCGCCGCCGGGAGCCCCGGTGGGCCACACGTTCGGGGCGTCGGTTGCCGCGGACGGCACGCGGGTGCTGGTCGGCGCGCCGGATCTCCGCCCGCAAGGTCCGGGCACCGGCGGGGCGGCCTATCTGTTCGACGACGCGCTCGGCGACCAGGCCCCGCGAGCGATCCCGAACCCGGCGCGCAGCCAGGGAAACCAGTTCGGCATCGCCGCTGAGCTCTCGCAGGCCGCCTTCCTCGTCGGCGCGCCACAGGCCGGTCAGGGGCGCGCGTATCTGTTGTCCGCGCGGACATGCCAGATCGGATGCGGGAACGGGATCCTCGAGGACGAGGAAGAGTGCGAGGACGGCAACACTCTCGATGGCGACTGCTGCTCGTCGGCGTGCAAGCTCGAGCCGGCCGGCACGGTCTGCCGATCGGCAGCGGGGTCGTGTGACGTGGCGGAGACCTGCTCGGGGTTCGATCCGTTCTGCCCGGCCGACACCTTCAAGCCGGCCACGACCGTCTGCCGCGCGTCCGCGGGCGAGTGCGACCCGGCAGAGCGATGCACCGGATCGAGCGCCACCTGCCCGGCCGACGCGCTGGTGCCGACCGGTACCGTCTGCCGGCCGGCAGCCGGGGAGTGCGACGTGCCGGAGGTGTGCACGGGGTCGAGCGCGCGGTGTCCGTCAGACGCCCTCCGCCCACCCGCCACCCTCTGCCGCACCGCCACCGGGGAGTGCGACCTGCCTGTGCTGTGCACGGGGACAGACCCAGACTGTCCTCAGCTCTTCGCGCCGCCCACCGTCGTATGCCGGCCGGCCGCCGGCATCTGCGACGTGGCCGAGCACTGCACGGGATCGAGCGCTTTCTGTCCGCCGGACGCCCGGCTTCCGGCAGGTGTCGTCTGCCGGCTAGCCGCGGGACCCTGTGACATCGTCGAAACGTGCACCGGGTTCACGAACGACTGCCCTGCGGATACGTTTCAGCCGTCGTCGTTCATGTGCAGACCGGCCGCGGGCGCGTGCGATATCCCGGAATCGTGCCCGGGGACAGGTCCCCAATGCCCGGCGGATTTGTTGGCCCCCTCCGGCTTCGTCTGCCGGCCGGCGACCGCCAAGTGCGACCAGCCGGAGTCGTGCACCGGCACGAGCCCCTCCTGCCCGCCCGACGTGACCCAGTGCTCGACGACGACCACGACGACAACGACCACCACGACCACGTCCACCACCTCCACATCCACCACGTCCACGTCCACCACGTCGACGTCCACCACGACCACGTCCACCACGACCACGTACGACGACCACCACCAGCACCAGCACGACTACCACCTTGCCCGTCTGCGGTGACGGGCGTGTCGCCGGTCGCGAGCAGTGCGATCCTCCCGGGGCACTCGCCTGTCGCTCGCCGGCGGGCGTCGCCCTCCCCTGCAACCGCGACTGCACCTGCCCCGCCTGTACCCAGGACACGGACTGCAGCATGGACCTGTGCACCGGGATGAAGTGCGAGCAGCCATGTGTCTCGTGTGACCTCTTCCCGAGCGTCTGCAGGTCGCTCCTCTGCGCGCAGTACCCGCAAGGCCGGTGCACGCAGGGAAAGCAGCCACGGACCGGCACATCGTGTGACGACCACAACGCCTGCACGACGCAAGACCAGTGTATGGCCGGGAAGTGTGTCGGGACGGGGGACTGTGACGACGGCAACGCGTGTACCGATGACTCGTGCGACCCGGCGACGGGCTGTGTACACACGCCGAACACGGCTCCCTGTGACGACGGCAACGCCTGCACCACCGACGATCACTGCAGCGGCGGCACCTGCGTCGGCGGCTCCAGGGTCGAGTGCGACGACCACCGCGACTGCACACCCAACCTCTGCATCAACGGGGTACAGGGCTGCTATTTCCCCACGGACGCCTGCAACTGCAAAACGGACGCCGACTGCAACGACCTGAGCCCGTGCACGGCGGACGTGTGCGTAGGCGAGGTCTGCCATCGTAGCAACGTACCGGACGGGACTTCCTGCCCGGACGACAACGTATGCAACGGCGAGGAGCACTGCCAGGCAGGCATCTGTGTCGGGGCAGACCACGGGCTCGTCTGCGACGACGGGAACCCTTGCACTGAGGACTCGTGCGACAAAGCGGCGGGCTGCGTCCACGAGGCCCGGGCGGGCCAGTGCGACGACAGCAACGCCTGCACGATCAACGACCGGTGTCAGGCCGGATCCTGTCAGGGGTTGCGCGTCGACTTCGACGTCGTCGTGAAGCGTCTCCACGTCAGCCAGATCAAGCGTCGGTGCGACGGAAGGCTCCCCCAACCGGTCAAGAAGAGGCTCCACGCCGCCGGACGCAAGATCGCCAGGGCACACAACGCGACGAAGCACGGCCACCCCACCAAGGCGGACGCTCTCCTTGCGGAGGCCCGTGAGCTACTCACGCAGCGACCGGTCGTGGACTTCGAGCGCCGGGCATCTTCCGCCTGCCGGAGCGCGATCGAGGACGCCCGGGGCGGCGTCGACTGCCTCGGCGAGGGTCAGTAGTCGGGCCGCGGGATCACGACGGCTTCTTCAGGCTGCGGATCTTCCAGGCGCCTTCCTGCCGGCCGCCTGCCGGCCGCCTGCCGTCCTCGAAAGTGTTAGACGGCCACATTTCGATTCGCGCTGTTGAAGGAGAACACGCGCCACGCGTGCGGACTCCCAGAACGGGTGGATTCCGATAGCGCGCCGCTCGTGTACT
>VBKF01000001.1:9631-9971 GCA_005888095.1 Deltaproteobacteria bacterium
AACGCGAACAATCCAGTGACCCGAAAGACGATTCCAAAGAAGGAATGCGGCACGGCGGCCCACCCCGGAACGACGATACTGACGGACCACGAAGAACTCGGCGACATCGAAGTCGTTAGGATCATCGGAGGCTGGTGAGCCGCGGGTGGCCAGCGCGAACCCCACGACCCGAGTGCCACACCGGATGAGAAAAGGGAACCGGTTTCCGGGCTCTGACCAATAGAGCGGAAGCTTCTCGTAGCCGAAGCGCCCATCGGCTCCCAACTGTATCGGGAAGACCTCGCTGAGATCGTGGAGGTACAACTCCATAAGATTCGATAGCAGCGGGGCATCACGCGGC
>VBKF01000002.1 GCA_005888095.1 Deltaproteobacteria bacterium
AGGCGCCAGCGAACCCGAGCTGCTCGCCGCCCTTCGGCGCCTGCCGCACTTCGCCGAGCTCACGCCGGAGCTGCTCTCGCTGGTCGCCGCGCGGGCCCGCCAACGCACCGCCAGCCGGGGCGATATCCTCTGTCGTGCCGGCGAACGGGGCGAGGAGTTCTTCCTGATCATCGGCGGCGCGGTGCGCATCGCGGTACCGAGCGCCCGCGGCGAGGAAGTGGTTGCCGAGCTCGGCGCGGGCGAGTGGTTCGGCGAGATGGCGCTCATCACCGGCGAGCCGCGATCCGCGAGCGCGATCGCCGGCACGGACACGAAGCTCGCGGTGTTGGCGCGCACCGATTTCCTGGAGCTGGTCGCCCAGGTGCCCGCGCTCGCTCTGGCGGTCAGCCACGTCCTCAGCCGCCGCCTCCGTGCCCGCTTGCAGGGCCGCCCGCCGCGGCCCGCGCCGAGCGTCGTGCTCGCCGTCACGACGGCTCCGAACGCCGGCAACACGACGCTGGTGGCAAACCTGGCGGCGGCGCTGGCGGGAGCAAGCGATTGGCCGCTCGCCGTGTTCGATCACGCCGGCGGGCCGTCGGCCTCCCCGGTCATGGCCGCGGCAGCGTATCCGGGCGTGACTGTGGTGACAGAGCGGGGAGCCGACCTGACACGGCTCCGCACGGCTTACCGGCTCACGCTCGTGCGCGTGTCGATGACCGAGGCGTGCGCCGCCCAAATGGTAAAGGACGCGGACGCGGTCTGGGCGCTCGAGGTCGACGACCCGCCAGAGGCGGTATCGGCCTGGGTCCGAGCCGCCGCGCCGCCGGGACCTGTCACCAGCATTCGCTGCGACAGCAGGGCGTCGCCCGCGGACGCGACCGTGATCCTGGATTCGAGCGTCCTCGCGTCCGCGCCGCTCGTCCGTGACGCGCCGCGGAGTTCAGCGGCCAGAGCGCTGCGCGGGCTCTCTCGCCGCGTGCTCGGGCGCAGAGCCGGGCTGGCCCTCAGCGCGGGCGGCGCGAAGGGACTCGCGCACATCGGGGCGCTCAGCTGCTTCGAGCGCGCCGGGCTCGAGTTCGACCTGATTGCCGGGACGAGCATGGGCGCCATCGTCGGGGGATTGCTGGCGATGGGGCAAGAAAGCCGCGACCTCCTGCGCGGTTTTGCGGCCTTCGTGGGCGACATCCGGCGCACGCTGCTCGACTTCGGACTCCCCGAGGTCTCCCTGCTCCGGGGCGAGAAGAAGCGAGCGGCGATCCGTGACCGGGTGGGGGAGCGCGACATTCGCGACCTGCAGCTGCCCTTCTGGACCGTGACCGCCGACCTGGTGTCCGGCCGCGAGGTCGTGCTGGGCAGCGGTCCCCTGTGGCAGGCCCTCGACGCGACCAGCGCCATTCCTGGGATCTTCCCGCCGGTCGCCGTCGGCGAGCGCCTGCTGATCGACGGCTGGGTGGTGAACCCGATCCCGGTCGACGTGCTCCGCCGCCAAGGGGCCGACGTCGTGGTCGCCGTCGACGTGACCGCGGGAGCCGACCCGACCCTGCGCGCCGACGTCGCCTCCCCGGGGGGCGCTCCCGCGGGAGGCTTGCAGCGCCTGCGCCAGCGCCTGGCGAACCCGGCGATCGTCCGCCTCGTCATGCGAGCGATGGAGGTGGCCGCTCGCGAGCGGACGCTCGCCAACCTCGCGCTCGCGGATGCCTTCGTGCAGCCTGATCTCGTCGCGTACTCCGTGGCGGACGTCTCGCGTCTGCCGGACATCGTGGAGCGCGGCGAAGCCGCGGCCGAGCGGGCGCTGCCGGTGATCCGGAGAGCGCTGCGGCGGCCGGCGGAGACTTCGAGCTGAACGCTTCAGTCGCCGTCGCGTCCAGAATCCAGGGCCCACTGGCCGGGGCCCCGTGCCGCGATGAACAGGAAGACGAAGCAGTACAGGGCTGCGAGCTCCCCCTGGTTCTGGATGGGGAGCGGCGCGCGCGTGCCGTGCACGAGCCAGTAAGCGACGGCCATCTCGCCGCTCGCGATGAACGCCGCCCAGCGCGTGACGAGTCCGAGCATGACGAGCACGCCGCACACCAGCTCGAGCCCGCCCCCCACGTAGACGACGAACGGCGGTGCGCCCGGGGGAGGTGCCCCGGGGAAGCCGAACAGCTTCTCCATGCCGTGCCAGAGGAAGAGGAAGCCGGCCACGATGCGGAGCAAGGCGTAGGTCTGGATCTCGTAGGAGCGCATGAATGTCGGCATGAAACCTCCCTTCGGGGGGAGACATGCCGCGGACGCGGGCAGTCGCGCAAGTGGCCCCCGTCGACCCGAGGCCCGGCTTGACCCGGGCCCGAGCCGGCCCGTAGGAACGGGCCGGCGTGCTCGACCGTCTCTTCCAGCTGCGGGCCCGCGGGACGACCGCTCGCACGGAGATCCTGGGCGGGGTCACGACCTTCGTCACGCTCTCCTACATCGTGTTCGTGCAGCCCGCCGTCCTGGCGACGACCGGCATGGATCCGGGCGCGATCCTCGTCGCCACCTGTCTCGCCTCCGCGTTTGCCACGCTCCTCATGGGTCTCTGGGCGCGCTACCCGATCGCCGTGGCGCCGGCGATGGGCCACAACTTCTACTTCGCCTTCACGGTGGCCAGCCCGGTCGCGGCCGGCGGCCTCGGCTACGGGTGGCAAGTCGCGCTCGGCGCCAACTGCCTGGCGGGCATCGCCTTCCTCGTGCTCTCCCTCGTCGGGCTGCGCGAGCGCCTGATCGACGCCATCCCGGACTCGCTGAAGCATGCGATCGCCGCCGGTATCGGCCTCCTGATCGCCCTCGTCGGCTTCGAGTGGGCCGGGATCGTCCGCCCCGTTCCCGGGACCATCATCGGTC
>VBKF01000003.1 GCA_005888095.1 Deltaproteobacteria bacterium
CCAGCCCCCGAGCCTCCAGGAGCTCGTACAGCCTCGCCTGCAATCCCGCGTCCTCGGAGGCCGAGAAGACCTTGACGACGACACGCCGCCCCTTGGCCCAGACGACAAAGACGCAGCGTCGCCCCGGATGATGTTGGAGAAGCTCGACCCCGGATGCTTCGGAGACGCCGGCGGCGGCCAGCACGCTCACGACTCCCTGCGTCTCGAAGGCCTTCAGCGCGGGTATCGCCGGATCTACGGGAAATGACAGGAGATCGCCTCGTCAGTAGTTGCGGATGCTGCCTGAGGGGCTAGCGTAATGGAGCAGCTCAGAAGTTCCACTTGAGCTTCAGGAACACGCCTTGGGCGAGATTGCCCGAGAAGTCGTCTGGATGGTCGCGGGTTCGTCCGAAGGCCGACCCCGCAAGGAACAGCGCCCCGATGAGCTCGACCTCGAGGTGCTCCCACTCCTCCAGGCCGAGCGCCATGTCCCACTCGTGCCCGATCGCGCCGCTTCTGCCGTTCGGATCGGCCTTGAGCTTCGTGTCGCGCACGAACGGGGCCGGGACCGCCTGCTGGTAGTAGTGGTAGAGGAGCTCGAGCGAGCTCGAGTGGAGGATGCGGTAGCCGACCGAGGCGGTGACGACGTGAAGGTTCGAGAGCTCCGGGCGCACCAGCTCGCCGTAGTAATGGAAGCGGTCGACGCCGAGGAAGCGGTCATTGTTGCGATGCAAACCCGTCTGGCGAAAGGCCGTGTCCTCCCCGCGCCTGGCATTGGAGTCACCCGACCCGAAGGCGTAGCCGAGCGTGAACGCGGGCCGCCAGCGGAGCGGGGATTCCAGCGTCATCCTGGCGTCGATCGCAAAGCCGCCCACGTCATGGTGCCGGCGCGAGGAGAGCCGCTCGTGCGTCTGGTCGCGCTTGCTCGCGGGACAGGGAGTGTCCGAGTCCGCACAGCTGTCGAACCCGAACACCGTCTCGTCGCCCCCCACCCATGCCCCGTCGAGACCGTAAAACAGATCTCCGAGCGCACCCGAGTCGACCTCGCCGGACGCCCGCGCCCCGAGCCAGAGCAGGCGGGCATCGCTCGGGTCCTCTCGATCCGGCCGCAGGATCTGGCCGATCGAGCGCT
>VBKF01000004.1 GCA_005888095.1 Deltaproteobacteria bacterium
CGAGCAGGCGGAAGACGTCTTCCTCGTCGGGCGTGATGAACCGGGTCAAGGTCGAGTCGGGCGCGAGCTCCTGGCCGACGCCCAGCTCGGTGTGCATCTCCGGCCGATCGTAGTAGACGCGGAGCGCGTCCAGGTTCTTGTCCCACCACCACTCGCGCACCTCCTGGAACTTCTGCCGGCCGATCTGGAGGGAGTATCCCCGGCCGAGGACATTCTGAAGGACGTCCCCCGCGAAGAGCCAGTGCTCGCGTCGCTCGACCTCCTTCGCCTCCGGGGTGTCCCGCGCCCCGGTGTCGAGCCTGATCGCGGGCGCGTAGGTGAACTTCCCCTGCGCGAAGAGCAGCACGCGGGGTGTCAAGAAGTAGAGCCCCTCGAGCTCGATGTGATCGTCCAGCTCGACTTTGTCTTTCCGCGTGGCGTCGTCCAGGTCGAAGTTTCTCCGGTACTCGGTCAGGACCTGCAGCTCGCCGCCGATGGTCAGCGGCCGGCCGAAGATCGAGAGCGTCTCCTGCTTGTCGGGACGCTTCTCGTCCAGCCGCTTGGCGAGGTCCGATCCTCGGGTCGGAACACCGGCCGGCACGATCACTTCCACGCCGAGGATGGTGAGCGCGATCGAGCCGTCGGAGCGGCGTTCCTCGGCGGTCACCGCGCCCAGGATCTCTCCCCGCCCCGGCTTGGCCTTCTCGATCGTGCCGGCGACCAGGTGTGCCGGCGCGCTGAGCCGGCCCGCCGCCTCGACCGGAGCGCCCGGGACCAGCGCCTCCGGGGTGAGGCCGACGAACTGCGTCGACGCCGTCCACTCGACGACGAGCGGGCCGACGAGGAACGTCCGGGGCTCGGGACCGACGGCCGCGATCGGACCGTCGACGCGGCCGATCCTCGGATCCTTGCGCGAGTGCTTGTGCTCCACGCGCGACGCTTCGAGACGTTGCTCGACCCAGCGCCCGGTGATCTTCAACCGCTTCCCCTGGAGGCCGACCCCGACACTGGCCCGGGACACATACGCTTCACCCAGGTCGGCGATCACCTCCACGCCCTCGGCGCGCACGTCGGAGGGCCCCGGGTCGCGCTTCAGGTCGAGGACCACCGACAGCCCACCGGCACGGGGCGCCGCCCGAACGCCGGACACGACCTCGTCCGCGAGGGGGAAGCGCTTCTCCCCCCCGGCTTCCGCCTGCGGCCCGTCGACGTCGATCTCGAGGCGCAGCGGGTTTTCGAGACGCGAACCGCGCACTCCTTCGGGTCCGCGAGTGAGCGTGATCGTCACCCGGCGGCCGCCGCCGATCGGGTCGACGCGGACGTTGCGTACCGCCAGCGCCGGCTCCGACCTCTGGCCGTGAGCGGCCGCCACGCCCAGGACGAGCCCGAACGTCG
Source organism: Deltaproteobacteria bacterium (assembly GCA_005888095.1). Taxonomy (GTDB): domain Bacteria; phylum Desulfobacterota; class Binatia; order DP-6; family DP-6; genus DP-3. The sequence continues at coordinate 1,375 of VBKF01000004.1, forward strand.
TCGCGGCGACCGCGGCGAGACGCCTCACACGTCCTCCCCCCTCCCGATCGCTGCGGGGAAAAATGACAGCTCCGCGCGGCAACGGCAAGCCGCGACTGGCGCGGGCGCATACGCTTCGGGCGCTGCACATTCGCGTGGGCGTCCCGCACGTCGCGCGCGTGTTCCCGGCGTGCCGCAGGTGCCGCCACGCGCAGATCCTCGAGCGTTCGTTTTTCGCCGTCCTCGCCTCCGGGGTGCGGTCATCCGTCCGGGGACACGGCGGGCACGAGCGTTGCACGAACCGGTGGATGGCGACGGCAGGCGCCGCATCATCGGCTGCGGAACCCGACGCCTCGCTCGATGGAGGACGCCTTGCCCAGCGACTGGGCGAGATCGCAGCGAATGCGGCGCCGGAGGACGTGCTCGAGCCGGCCCTGCGCGCGATCGTCGCGGAGAGCGGCGCCGCGGCAGGCGCTCTCTGCTTCTTCGACTCCCGCCAGGAGCTCCTGCGGCTCGCCGCCGAGGTCGGGCTGTCGGACGACGGATGCCGACAGCTCCGCTGCGTGCGCCGCGGTGTCGCGGCCGGATGGGACATCCCTCTCCACGGCCTCCTCAACCGGCGTGCCTACCTGATCGACAGCGCTGCGCAGAACCGGTACGTGCCGCCGCTGGTCGAGGCGCCCGGCGGGATGCGCGCCGTCGTGTGCATCCCGCTCTATGCCGGCCCCAATCCACTCGCCAGCGTGATCCTCGTCGCCGTTGCCCCGCGGTCGTTCGCCGAGCGCGACATCCACGCCCTCGAACGTCCGCTCGGCGTGCTCGTCAAGATGATCGAGGCAACCCGACGTCGCGGGGCTGAACAGACGTCCTGGCCAGCGAGCACGCCGCCTCCGCCCCGCGCGGACCCGGACGCGGCCGACGCCGACCGGGTGCAGCTCCTGATCGCGTCGCTGGCTGCCACCGAGCGTGAACGGTCGCGGCTGGCCGCCGCCATGGAAGCCGCGGCGGCTGAACGAGCGGACGAGGCACGCCTCCGGGCAGCGCTCGAGGCGCGCGCCGCGGAGCGTGCGGCCGACCTCGCGCACCTGACGGAGCGGCTCGAGTCGGCAGTGTCCCGCGAGGGGGAGGCGAGCCGGCGCGTCACCGACCTCGAGCGCGAGCTCGCCGACCTCCGCCGGCAGCGCGAGCACGAACCACCCCCGGCGCCACCGGAGGAGGTGCCACGGCCCGACGGTGTCGCGGAGACACCGCAGCCCGACGTCACGCCAGTGACGCCGCTCCCGATCATTCCACCGCAAGAGCACGTCGTGGCCGTCGTGGATACCCAAGGAGTCTGGCCGTCCGCTGGCCCCAGGGGCGAGGACGTCTCGGTCGTTTCTCCGGCCGACCTCGCCCGCCGGCTCGAGGAG
>VBKF01000005.1 GCA_005888095.1 Deltaproteobacteria bacterium
CCCCGATGACCGCGACCATCCGTCCGAGACCCGCGGGAACCGCTTCCTGCATGAGACGGCCGCGCTCACGGACGATGCGGACGGCGTCGCCGAGCGGGATCACGCCCGCGGCCACCAGCGCCGTGTACTCACCGAGGCTGTGGCCGCCGAAGCGTCGAGCGCTCAGGCCGAACGCCTGCGCCAGCCCGCGCAGCATCGCGATCTCGGTGGCGAGAATCGCCGGCTGCGCGTACTCGGTGAGCGCAAGCCGGTCGTCGGCTGCGAAGCAGAGGCGGCGGAGGTCGAGCGCCAGTGCCTCCGATGCCTCGTCGTAGACGCGCCGGCTCGCCTCGAACCGCGCGTCGAATTCCTGTCCCATGCCCGGGCGCTGCGACCCTTGGCCGGGGAAGACGACGGTAGTAGGGGGAGACGCGACGCCCGTTTGCATGGAGACTCGGTGAAGGGGTAGATGAGCCCAAAAGCTGACCAACGTCAATCCTACCCGCCGATTGCTGACGCTTTGATATAGGAAATCGCCGGATAATCCGTGCCTTATGTCAAATGACTAGAGTCTACAAGATGCGCGGCGGGCGGCCGGGCGCGGTAAGCTCACCGGGCAGCGCCCGGGAGGCGGCGCCGCCAGGAAGCGAGCGCACGCGAGCCGCCATTCGCGAGGCGGCCAACCGGCTCTTTCTCGAGCACGGCGTCGATGCCACGACCGTCGACGCGATCTGCGCGGCCGCCGGGGTGGCGAAAGGGACGTTCTACCTCTACTTCCACCGCAAGGAGGATCTGCTGCTCGAGTACGGACTCCGGCGCCTGCTGCGCATCCGCGAGATGCTGCCGGAGTTGATCGGCCGCAAGACCTTCCGCGAGGCGCTGAACGCCATCCTGGACGAGGTCGTGCGCGGGAAGGAATGGGGGCGCGAAGTCACGGGCCGCGCGCTCCGCGAGATGGGGACCAGCTGGGAGGGCCTGCGGGTCGAGGCGCCGCACAGGTTGATCGAGCCGCTGGTGGAGCTCGCGCAGGCCCGTGGAGAGGTCCGCCGCGACATCCCGAGCGATGCCCTCGCGCACTTCGTCCTGCGCTCGATTCTTGGCGCTCTGCGCGACTGGGGTCTCGGCACCGATGATCGCGACCGCGAGACCGCGCTCAACTACGCCCTCACGCTGGTCTTCGACGCGATAAGCGCTCGGCCATGATCATCGATCATTTCGGCTTCGGAGTCTCCGACTACGAGCGCGCCAAGGCCTTCTACGCTGAGGCCCTGGCGCCGCTCGGGATTGCCCTCGTGATGGAGTTCGGGCCGGAGCAGACCGAGGGCAAGGTCTGGGCCTGCGGCTTCGGCAAGGGCGGCAAGCCCGAGCTCTGGATCGGCAGCGACGGCAAGACCACGCCTCCCATGCACGTCGCCTTCGAGGCTGAGACCCGGGCCGAGGTGCGGGCCTTCTACGAGACAGCGCTGCGGCTGGGCGGTCGAGACAACGGCGGGCCGGGCCTGCGGCCCCAGTACCATCCGAACTACTACGGCGCCTTCGTGTTCGACCTCGACGGCCACAACATCGAGGTCGTCTGCCACAGGCCGGAGTGAGCGGGCTCGACGGCGCCTCGCGCTTCGAGCGTGCACGCATTCCCGGGATCTCGAACGGCCGCCGTGTCACCGAGTCCACATAGACGTGGAGGAAGGTGCGCGACCGCGCTCTTCGACGAAGGCCCCCAACCTCCGCCGGAGGCGCTGCAGGCGTGTCGATCTCGAACCGGCCCGATCGACTATGCAGTGAGAGGAGGATTCCACCCCGCGTGCAACCGAGGGCCTACCAACGGCACCGGGGTTACGCTATCCGACGCGGAAAGGAAGGAGAGCCCATGAGCGATACGCAGGGAAACTTCGTCTGGTACGAGCTGATGACGAGCGACGTGAACGGCGCGATCAAGTTCTACAAGGACGTGATCGGCTGGGGCACGCAGGCGTTCGAGGGCGGCGAAATGCCGTATACGATGTGGACGGTGGGCGAGACGCCACTGGGCGGCGTGATGACTCTGCCCGACGAGGCCAAGAAGATGGGCGCCCCGCCGCACTGGCTCGCCTACGTGGCCGCGGACGACGTCGACGCGCTCACGAAGAAGGCGGCGTCGCTCGGCGCGAAGACCTACATGCCGCCGAAGGACATCCCGAAGGTCGGGCGCTTCAGCATCATCGCGGACCCCCAGGGCGCCGTGATCGCGCTGTTCAAGGGCTCGGGCCCCGAGATGCCGCGGGCGGCGGAGGCAACGAACGGCCACTTCTCGTGGCACGAGCTCATCGCCGGTGAGTGGGAGTCGGCGTTCCGGTTCTACTCGCAGCTCTTCGGCTGGCAGAAGACCGACGCGATGGACATGGGGCCGATGGGCACCTACCAGATGTACGGCAAGGGCGGGTGCACGTTCGGCGGGATGATGACGAAGCGCAAGGACTACCCCGCGCCCCCGCACTGGCTCTACTACGTCAAGGTCAACGACCTCGACGCTGCGCTCGCGCGCGTGAAGACGGGCCGCGGTCAGGTGCTCAACGGGCCGCATGAGGTGCCGGGCGGTGACCGCGTCGCGCAGTGCATGGACCCCCAGGGCGCGGCCTTCGCGCTCCACGGGAAGTAGAAGCGGCGACGGAAATCCAATGGGGTGACGTCGATGCGAGCGGACCTCTCGGGGATGAAGGACGATGTACGCCGATCGCGCGCGCTGCGTCCTGCGGCGGCAGGGTTGGCCCTCGGCGTGGTTGGCGTGGTCGGGTACTTTGTCATCGCCCTTCATCTCGGTGCCCGGCTGCCGTCGGTCCGGAACGACGCCATCCCGAATTGGATCCTCGTCGGGCTCGGGCTCGCCCTCTCGGCGCTCGCCTTCGTCCGCGCGAGGCGACGCGTCCTAGCCGGTCTTCTCCTTGGCCTGAACGTCGCCCTCGCTGGGGCGTTCTTCTCGATCCTCTACGTCGTCTCCGCCATGCCGCCTGCGTCGGGACCGCCGATCGGCGCACCGGCACCGGCTTTCGCCCTCGTCGACCAGAGGGGTGGGACCGTCCGGCTCGAGGACTTTCGTGGCGCGCCCCTGCTCCTCGTCTTCTATCGTGGCCACTGGTGACCGTTCTGCGTCAGCGAGCTGCAGGGTCTGCAGCTGAGCATCGAAGCGCTGCGGAAGCGCCGCTGCGCGGTCGCGGGAGTCGTCGTCGATGCCCCCGAGACGAACGCGGATCTCGCGCGCAGCGCGGGGCTCGACTACCCGATCCTCTCCGACCCGGGCCTTCACGCCATCGACGCGTATGGGCTCCGGCACGCCGGCGCAGGGCCGGACGGCCAAGACATCGCGCGCCCGGCATCCGTGCTCGTGGACGGTGCGGGCATCGTGCGCTGGACGTCGGTGACGGACAACTTCCGCGTGCGACCGACCCCGGCGGATGTGCTCGCCGTACTCGACGCGCTCCTACCCGCGAGCTGACGAGGGTGCGGCCGGGTGCACCTAAATAGGTCGCGCGGCGAGTCTCGGACCCGGTCGCGGTGCAATCCGTGATCGAGCGCGTCGCACTGGAGGTGAAGCGCCTCCACGCCCAGCTAATCGAGAAGATCAAGCTCGCACGCGCCACTCTCGTCGCGGAGGAGCGGCGGGTCGGCGACTACGTCGCCTTCAACGGCGAGGGGAAGGGCATACGGCCGCGCGCTCCACCGCCCGGCGAATGCGGCGCACCTGCCGTACCGAGAGCCGGAGCACGCGCGCCGCCTCCGCCAGCGTGAGCTTCCCCGCGCCCAACCGCGCTACCGCGTCCCACCGCTTCCACTGCCACTCCGCCATCAGTTCCATCCCCCTTCATGGCAGAGAAGGGGGACATAATCGCTGGCCGCTTGAGGGAGGACAGAATCGCTGCCCTTCGACACACCCCCGCGCTTGGCCCTTGACAGGCGCGGACGCAGGCGACTAGCCTTTGCTGGCTTCGGAGGCCGCCACGCGCGCGGTCTTCACCCAACACTCGGGACGAGTCCTCCGAGCAGTAAGGAGGACACGCCGGATGCTGGAAGGGTCCCCGCGGCCCTGAGCGTGGCAGGGGTCCGCGTGCTACTCGCTCACAGCCCGCGGAGTTCTGTCCACACTCGCCTGAAATTCAGTCACGCTGACCAGCGATCGCGCTCAAACGCCGCTGCAGAGGCCCCAGGCGCCGGTCCGCACCGAGAACCTGTGCGATGATTGGCGAACGAGAATCCCGTCGACGCCGCGCTGGCTCGCTTCGCCGAGATGCGCCCGAGAACTCCGTCAGCCGCTCCGCCGGACGTGTGCGGCGAGCAGCTGATGGATGAGGGTCTGATAGCCGATTCCCGCGCGAGTTGCCTCCACGCGCAGGGCCCGCAGGACGTCAGGGTCGAGGCGAATCGCGATCAGCTCGCGGGCCGAACGCCCGAGGGGAGGCCTGCCGACTCGCCGCGCGCGAACTGATGATGCGGATCGCCTCGCCATCTCCGACCCTCCGTACCGCGTATACCACCGAGACCGACGCCGCCTCGAAGAACGTCACCCTGTGCTTCTCGAGATTGCGTGCCGCCTTCCCGGGATCCCACTCGAACACGATTCTGTATATACGTAACGTGTCCGGGCGTCCAGCCTCACCGGTGGGACCCGCGGCTTGCCAGGCGCGCAGCGCGGGCATCGTCGACTCATGAACAACCGCGACACTGCCAAGTGCTGCGAGGACGGCGCGGCGCCCCGCCGATGACAATGGATTGCCAATCGTGTGGCCACGAGAGTCCGGCCACCAATCGCTTCTGCGAGGAATGCGGTGCAATGTTGGTGCGTCGATGCGGGAGCTGCGGCGTTGACGTCCCTCCAACGGCGAAGTTCTGTGGCGCCTGCGGCGCCTCCCTCGTCGCCGACCCCGCCTCTGTTCCGAGCTGCGTCGAAGGGCGCAGGGCTGACGGCCTCGAGGCCCGCAAGGTCGTTACCGTCGTCTTCGCCGACCTGATCGGCTCGACGGCGCTGCACGAGCGGCTCGACGCCGAGTCCGTACGCAGCCTGATGAGCCGGTACTACGGGGCGCTGCACGCGGCCGTCGAGGCTCACGGCGGCACGGTCGTGAAGCTCCTCGGCGACGGCGTCATGGCCGCGTTCGGGCTGCCGCGCGTCGCCGAGGACGATGCGATGCGCGCCGTGCGCGCCGCCCTGGCCATGCAGCAGGCCTTCCGCGCGCTCGCCCGCGAGCAAAGTGGCATCGGGCTCCGCGTCGCGGTCAACACGGGCGAGGTCGTCGTGGACGCGGCCACCGACGACGTCGTCGGCGATCCGATCAACGTCGCGGCCCGCCTCCAGGACGCGGCGCAGGACGGCGACGTCGTGATCGGGGAGGCGACGCGGCGGCTCGTCGGCGCCCTCGTCACGCTGGCGCCGCTCGGCCGCGTGGCGCTGCGGGGCCGGGCGGAGACGGTGGCGGCGTACCGAGTCGTGTCGCTCGAGCGGCCCGCCGGCGCGTCGGCGGTGGCCTTCGTCGGCCGCGAGGAGGAGCTCGGGCGGCTCGGGGCGGTCTACGACGCCGCGCGGGCGGCGCCGGCCGCGCGCCTGGCGGTCGTCCTCGGTTCCCCGGGGGTCGGCAAGTCGCGCCTGCTCGATGAGTTCGCCCGACGCCTCGACGGGGCGACCGTGCTCGTCGCCCACTGCGAGGCGGCAGGCGGTGCGACCTTCGCGCCGCTCGCCAAGGCGCTGCGCGCCGTCCTCGGCGTCGGCGCCGGCAGCGGCGGCTACGACCTCCGACGGGCGATCGATGCCGCGGTGCCGGGCGGCGAGGCCGACCGCAGCCGCATCGCGACTGGGATCGGCGCGCTGCTGGCCGGGACGCCGGCGGCGCCCGAGGAGACGTTCTTCGTCGTGCGCCGCCTGCTCGCCGGCCTCGGGGCGGCCCAGCCGGTGGTGCTCGTGCTTGACGACCTCCAGTGGGCCGAGCCGCTGCTGCTCGACCTGCTCGAGCACCTGGTGCAGTGGAGCACGGGGGTGCCGCTCCTCCTCCTCGCCGCGGCGCGCCCCGACCTGCGCGAGGCGCGCTCGGCGCTCGTGGCGCCCGGGAAGCTCGCGACCGACGTGGTGATGCTCGGTGGCCTCGACGCCGTGGCCGCGACCCGGCTCGCCGCCAACGTGATCGGCGCCGACGCGCTGCCCGCGGCGGTGGCCGGGCGGGTGCTCGCGACCAGCGAGGGCAATCCGCTTTTCCTGGGCGAGCTGGTGCGCATGCTGGTCGACGATGGCGCCCTCAAGCGGGAGGGGGACCGGTGGACCGCCGGGGTCGATCTCGCCGCCCTCGAGATGCCGCCGACGATCCACGCGCTTCTGGCGGCGCGCATCGAGCGGCTGCGGGCGGAGGATCGGCTGGTGCTGGAGCGGGCGGCGATCGTCGGGCGGCAGTTCTCGCGCGCGGCGGTGGCGCACCTGCTGCCGCGGGAAGCGCAGGGGGACCTCGACGCGCGGGTCGAGGCGCTCAGGCGGAGCGAGCTGATCGAGCCCGATGCCACCTGGTTCCTGGGCGAGCCGGCGCTCCGGTTCCACCACGGCCTCATCCGCGATGCGGCGTATCGCCGGGTGCTGAAGGGCACGCGGGCGGAGCTGCACGAACGTGTCGCCGACTGGCTCGAGAGCCGGGTCGAGGGGGCGGTCGAGCACGACGAGACGATCGGCTGGCACCTCGAGCAGGCGCACCGGCACCTCGCCGAGCTGGGCCCGCTCGACGAGCGCGGGCGCACGCTCGGCGACCGCGCGGCGCGCTACCTCGCGGCGGCGGGGCGGCGAGCGCTCGGGCGCGACGACCTGTCGCCGGCGGCAAGCCTGCTCGGACGTGCGCTCGATCGGCTCGACAAGACCGATCCGGCGCGCGCCGACTTGGCGCTCGACTGGTGCGAGGCGCTGCTCGAGTCGGGCGACGTCGGCACGGGCGCCCGGGCGATCGCCGAGCTCGCGCGGTTCACACCCGACTCCACTCGCCTGCGTGCCTGGCACACGTGCTTCGCCGGACAGCTCGCCGTGCTCACCGATCCGCAGACGCTCCGCGCGACGGCCGACGCGGTCGCGGCCGCGGCCGACGAGCTCGGGGCGGCGGGTGACGCCGCCGGCGAGGCGAAGGGGCACCTGATCCACGCCC
>VBKF01000006.1 GCA_005888095.1 Deltaproteobacteria bacterium
CGAGTACTTGAGGGGCGCCGTGTGGGTGAATCGGCGGAGGGCCGTGATTCCCTTGACCGCGCCGAGCGGGTTCGGGGTGGCGGCCTTCGAGCAGGCTGCCGTGACCGAGTACCTGCGCTCGGGCGACGTGCCCCCCGAGGACGCAGTGAGCGACGGCTTCGGCTACGCCTCCGGGGCCCTGCGCTACGACCTCGACCTCCCCCCGGGCTCGGCACGAGACGTCTATCTGGCGATCCCCTTCGGCGCAGCGGACCCTGCCCTCGCCCTCCCGTCCCGAGGTGTCGACGGTGCGGAGCAGTTCGACGTCGCCTTCCGCGAGTGGAGCGCCAAGCTGGGGCGCGTGGACATTCGCCTCCCGCCGACGGTTCGAGGCTTCGCCGACACGTTCAGGACGGCGGCGGCGCACATCCTGATCAATCGCGACGGACCCGCGCTCCAGCCGGGTCCCCGCCGCTACGCGCGATCGTGGATCCGGGACGGCGCGATCATGGCGGCGGCGCTGCTGCGCGCAGGCTGCACCGCGGAGGTACGCGACTACATCCGCTGGTACGCAGGCCATCAGGCCCCCGACGGCACCGTTCCCTGCTGCGTCGACCGGAACGGCCCCGACTGGCTCGCGGAATACGACAGCCAGGGCGAGCTCATCTACGCCGTCATGGAACACTTCCGTTTCACCCGGGACCGCGCGTTCCTGGCCGAGATGTGGCCCGCCGTCACGAGGTCCGTCGACCGGATCGAAGCGCTGCGCAGCCAGCGTCTCACTGCCGAGTTCCAGACGCTGGGGAAACGGGCCTGCTACGGGCTGCTGCCGGAGTCGGTCAGCCACGAAGGCTACCTGGCGCATCCGGTCCACGCGTACTGGGATGACTTCTGGGCGCTCCGGGGTCTCGAGGACGCCGCCGTCATGGCGGAGATCCTGGCGGACGGGCCACGGACCCTGCGTCTCGCCGCCCTGCGCGACTCCTTCCGCGAGACGCTCCAGGCGTCCATCATGGCGACCATGGCGGACCGGCGCATCGACTACATCCCCGCCTCGGTCGAATTGGCCGACATCGATCCCGCCGCCACCGCCAACGCCATCGCATTGCTCGACGAGACGCGGGCACTGCCGGCGGCCGCCATCGACCGGACCTTCGACGAATATCTGTCCAACTTCCGCAAGCGGCGCAGGCGTGAGGTCGACTGGAGCAACTACTCGCCGTACGAGATCCGCATCGTCGGAGCGCTGGTTCGTCTCGGAAGGCGGGAGCGCGCCTTTGAGCTGGCGCAGTTCTTCCTGGGCGACCGGCGCCCACCAGCTTGGAATCAATGGCCGGAGATCGCCTGGCGGGATCCGAGGAGCCCGGGGCACATCGGCGACATGCCGCACGCGTGGATCGGCGCCGAATTCATCTTCGCGTTCCGCAGCATGCTGGCATTCGAGCGGGAGTCGGACCAGGCCCTCGTCGTTGCCGCGGGGATTCCGGCCGAGTGGTTGGAGGCCGACGGTGGCGTGGGCGTGGACGGCCTGCCCACCTGGTACGGAACGCTCGGCTTCACCATGAAGCGGGACGGTGACGCGGTGGACATGGATCTCACACTCGGCGGGGACGTCATGATGCCCGCAGGGGGGATCGTCGTTCAGCCGCCCGGCGACGGGCCCCTGCGCGCGGTCGTGGTGAACGGCAAGGCGACGACGCGCTTCACCGGCGCGCAGGCCACCATCGAGGAACTTCCTGCGAAGGTCCGATTGATCCGAGGCGACACGCCCCGGTGATGGCCGACCACCGGGTCCCCATCACGCGACTCACGTGGTCGCGGTTCGGCCAGGCGGTCAGAGACTTCGCCGCCTGTGAGGTCGGTGGGCGCGCTCGAGCGCTCTTCGCCCTGCTCATCGCCCTGCTCTTGGCGTTCAACGCCTTGAACGTGGTGAACAGCTACGTGGGCCGGTACTTCATGACGGCCATCGCGGACCGCGACTCGGCGCGGTTCACCCGGGAGGCCATCGCATACCTCGGGGTGTTCGCAGCCTCGGCAGCCGTGGGTGCCTTCTACTCCTTCAGCGAGCAGCGGCTGGGGCTGCTCTGGCGGGAATGGCTCACTCGGCAACTCCTCAACGCGTACCTCGACCGAAGAGCCTACTACCACCTGAGCGCCGCGGGCGTGCTGACGAGCCCTGACGAGCGCATCGCCGAAGACGTCCGGGCGTTCACGGCAACCACCCTCTCGTTCGTACTCATGCTGAGCAATACGACGGTCACGGTGGTGGCGTTTTCGGGCGTGCTGTGGTCGATCAGCCGCACGCTGTTCGCCGTCGCCATCCTGTACGCAGCGTGCGGGTCCGCCCTGACCGTCCTGTTCGGCCGCCCGCTCGTCTGGCTCAACTACAACCAGCTCGACAAGGAGGCCGACTTCCGAGCGAACCTCGTTCACGTTCAAGCGAACGCCGAGTCGATCGCGCTCCTGCGCCGCGAGGGGCGGATCGGCGCCAGGCTGCGGCGCCGGTTCGAGGACCTGACGGCCAACATGCGACGGATCATCGCCGTGAATCGCAACCTGGCGTTCTTCACCAACGGGTACAACTACCTGATCCAGATCATCCCCGCCCTGCTCGTTGCTCCGCTCTTCATCCGGGGCGAGGTCGAGTTCGGTGTGATCACGCAGGCGACGATGGCCTTCGCGACCCTGGTGGGCGCACTCTCGCTCGTCGTCACCCAGTTCCAGTCGATCTCTTCGTTCGCCGCCGTGATCTCGCGTCTCGGGTCGCTCGGGGAAGCGATGGAGCACGCCCGGTCGCCGGCCGCTGCTCCCATCGACGTGCGCGAGGACGAGGCTCGCGTCGCCTACGAACGGCTGACGCTCTTCTCGCCCGGCAACGACCACGTCCTGGTCAGGGAGCTGTCCGTATCGGTTCCGCGCGGAACGAGGGTGTTGATCGCGGGGCCGAACGACACCGCGAAGGTGGCGCTGTTCCGGGCGACGGCCGGAGTGTGGGAACACGGAAACGGACGGATCATCCGGCCCGCACTCGACGCCATTCTCTTCCTCCCCGAGCGGCCGTACCTCCCTCCGGGAACGCTCCGAGATGTGCTCGTGCGAACCGGACGGGAGGGGGTCATCGGGGACGAGCAGATCACCGCCTTGCTCCACGTCCTCGGCCTGGAGCCCGTGCTGGAGCGCACGGGAGGCCTGGACGTCGAGCAGGACTGGGACGACGTCCTCTCGCTTGGCGAGCAGCAGCTTCTCTCCGTCGCCCGTGTGGTCCTCGCCGCCCCTCGATTCGCCTTCCTCGAGCGACCGCGCATGGTCCTCGGGTCCGAAGAGGCCGAACGGATCCTGAGCCTGCTCCGGGAGCGATCGATCACGTATCTGACGCTCGGGGACGGCGGCGACGGCCTCGACGACTATGACGCCGTCCTCGAGCTTGCAGGCGACGGCGGGTGGACCTGGAAGTCGATCGAGGCGGGACGGGAAGGCGTCGAGAAGAGCGCTGAACGATCGTGAGGAGGGTTTCATGACACTCCACCCGCTGGCAGGCCAACCCGTCCCCTCCGACATGTTGATCGACGTGGCTCGACTCGAGCGGGAGTACTACGAGCGCAAGCCCGATCCGAGCGACCCCCGTCAGCTCGTCCGCTTCGGCACTAGCGGGCACCGGGGCACGTCGTTCGACGGAACCCTGACGGAGGGCCACATCCTGGCCATCGCCCAGGCCATCTGCGATTACCGCCGCGGTCAGGGCATCGACGGCCCGC
>VBKF01000007.1:0-6783 GCA_005888095.1 Deltaproteobacteria bacterium
AAGCCGTTCGTCCGGCTCGGCGATGGTGGGGCGCTCGGCGTGGGGCTGGCCATTGCGCGGCACATCGTGCACGCGCACGGAGGAAGTATCCATGCGGCGAGCGCCGGGCAGGACCTCGGCACCACGGTGACAGTCGCTATCCCGGCCACGGGGATGCGGACGAGCTTCCCCGTCCACCGGCGATGGTTCCATATTGCGGGACGCCCCCCCGTCCTCCCCAGCGTCGCGCACTAGCTAGCTAGCCAACCCTAGCCGACCCCCGGTCATCACGACCCTCTCGACGTCGGCAGCTTCTCGTTTGACGAGATCGCTCACCCGGTGCCGCCGTGCTAGAAGCCCCAGGTATCCTCACCTTCGTCGGCAACTTCCGCCCCTCGGTCGATCCCCTTCCGGACCCCGAAGAGCCCATCCGCACCGAGCTCTTCAGCGTCGAGCGACTCGAGCAGCACGCCGAGAGCCTCGCGGCCGCGCAGCGCGTGACCGCCGACCCGCGCCGCGGGTGGCGCCTGCTGCCGCGGCTCGTCGACAACGGCCGCGTTCTCCTTGCTTCCTACCGCGCCATCGCGGAAGCCGTCCGCGAGTAGCGCGCGATCACCGCGGCGGCGGAGTGGCTGGTCGACAACTTCCACATCGTGGACGACCAGCTCCGCCAGATCCGCGAGGACCTGCCGCGCCGCTTCTACCGCGAGCTGCCCAAGCTCGCGGCCGGGTTCCTCGAGGGGTACCCGCGGGTCTTCGGCGTGGCCTGGGCGTTCGTGGCGCACACCGACAGCCGCTTCGAGCCCGAGGCCCTGCGGCGCTTCGTGCGCGCCTACCAGCGCGTGCAGCCGCTCACGATCGGCGAGCTGTGGGCGGTCCCCATCACGCTGCGCATCCTCCTGGTCGAGAACCTCCGGCGGCTCGCCGAGCGGATCGTGCGGGACCGGGCGGCCCGTCAAGAGGCCGACGAGCTCGCCGACCCGTTGCTCGGCCTCGGTGGACGGACGCCGGCGGATGCGACCGCGGTGCTGGCGCGCGTCGAGCAGCAGCGGCTGCCTACGGCCTTCGCCGTGCAGCTCGTCCAGCGCCTGCGCGAGCAGGATCCGGACGTCGTGCCCGCGCTCGGCTGGCTCGAGGAGCGGTTCGCGGCCCAGGGCACGACGAGCGAAGAGATCGTGCGCCTCGAGCACCACCGGCAGGGGGCCATGAACGTGACCGTCCGCAACATCATCACGAGCATGCGCCTCATGTCGAATTTCGACTGGAAGGAGTTCTTCGAAAGCATCAGCCGGGTCGACGAGGTACTCCGCGCCGGCACGGACTTCGCGGCGCTCGACTTCCCGACCCGCGACCGCTACCGCCATGCGATCGAGGACCTGGCGCGGGGCTCCCGCTGCTCGGAGGTCGAGGTGGCCTGCCGGGTGGTGGCGCGTACGAAGGAAGCTGCCGCGGCGAACGATCCCGGGCACGAGCGCCGGCATGACCCCGGATATCACCTGCTCTCGCAAGGACGCGCGGCGCTCGAGCACGAGCTCGGCTTTCGCGTTCGCCCCGGACAGTGGTTGACCCGCACCTACCTCACCGCGGCCATGCCGGCCTACCTGGGGACGGTCGCGCTGCTGTGCGCGCTCGTCCTCGCCCCGCCCCTGATGCTCGGAGCGCACGCCGGCGTGGGCGCTGCCGGCCTCCTGCTCTTCGCCCTGCTTGCTCTTGTTCCGGCCACCGACCTCGCCGTCGCGCTCACGAACCTCGGGGTCGTCGAGCGGATCGGCCCCCGACCCCTGCCGAAGCTCGAGCTACGCGACGGGGTGCCGGCCGGGCTGCGGACGCTGGTGGTGATGCCCGCGCTGCTCAGCAGCGAGGCCCACGTCGAGGAGCTGGTCGCCCAGCTCGAGGTGCACTACCTCGCCAACCCCGATGACGAGCTCCGCTTTGCCCTCCTCTCGGACTGGACCGACGACCCGGCCGAGACGAGAGCGGACGAACGAGAGCAGACGACGAAGGGCTCGTCGCGGCGGCGGCCGAGGGGATCGCGGGCCTGAACGCGCGGTATGGCCCCGCGTCCGACGACGGCGAGCGCTTCTTCCTCTTCCATCGCGCCCGGCGCTGGAACGAACGCCAGGGAGGGTGGATCGGGTGGGAGCGCAAGCGCGGGAAGCTGCATGAGCTCAACCGGCTGCTGCGCGGGGCGACGGACACCGGTTTCATGGTGGTAGGCGGCCGGCCGACGGCGCCGCCGTCCGGGATACGCTACGTCATCACCCTCGATGCCGACACCCGGCTCCCCGTGGGTGCCGCGCGGGCGCTGATCGGCACGATTGCGCAGCCCTTGAACCGGGCACGGTTCGACCCGCGCGCAGGACGCGTGGTCGAGGGCTACGGAGTGCTCCAGCCGCGCGTGACGCCGACGCTGCCTCACGACCGGAAGGGTTCGGCGTACCAGCGGATATCCGCCGGCCCGTGCGGGATCGACCCCTACGCCTCGGCGGTATCGGACGTCTACCAGGATCTCTTCGGCGAGGGATCCTACACCGGCAAGGGCATCTATGACCTGGATGCGTTCGAGGCGGCGCTCGCGGGCCGCGTCCCGGAGAACGCCATCCTGAGCCATGATCTCTTCGAGGGGGTGTTCGCGCGCGCGGGGCTGGTGACCGACATCGCCTTCTTCGAGGAGTTCCCGACCCACTACCTGGTGGCGTCGCTCCGCCAGCACCGCTGGGCGCGCGGCGACTGGCAGCTCCTTCCGTGGATCGTCGGGCGGCGTGCCGCTGGCGTGCCCTTCCTCGGCCGGTGGAAGATGATCGACAACCTCCGGCGGACGCTCTCGGCGCCCGCGGCCGTCCTCACGCTCCTCGCGGCGTGGACCGTCACACCACTGGCCGCGATGTGGACGACGTTCATTCTCGCCGTGATCACCCTTCCGGCGCTCATGCCCGTCCTCACCCGGCTCATGCCGCGCCGGCGGGGCATCTCGAAGCGGAGCCACGTGGGCGGGATAGGCGCCGACCTGGCAATGGGTCTCGCGCAGGTGACGCTCACGGTGACCATGCTCGCCCATCAGGCGTGCGTGATGGCGGACGCGATCGTCCGTACGCTGGTACGCCTCTACGGAACGCGGCAGCGACTTCTGGAGTGGGTGACCGCTGCCCAGGCGAAGTCCGGCCTCGGTCTCGAGCTGGCCGGCTTCTACCGCCGCATGGCCGCCGCCGTGGGGCTCGCGCTCGGGGCTGCCGCGCTCGTCGCCGTCGTCCGGCCGGCTGCCTGGCCGGTGGCGGCGCCGTTCCTCGTCCTCTGGGTCCTCTCACCGCTCGTGGCCCAGCGCATCAGCCTGCCACCCCGAGCGACGGGGAACGAGCCGCTGTCGCCGCGCCAGGCGCGTCTCCTCCGTCTCACTGCTCGGCGGACGTGGCGCTTCTTCGAGACCTTCGTGGGGGCGGAAGACCACGCGTTGCCGCCCGACAACTTTCAGGAAGACCCGAAGCCGGTGGTTGCCCACCGGACCTCGCCCACCAACATCGGCCTCTATCTTCTCTCCACGATCGCCGCCCGTGACTTCGGGTGGCTCGGCCTCCTCGACACCGTCGAGCGCCTCGAGGCGACGTTCGAAACCCTGACGAAAATGGAGCGGTTTCATGGGCCCGCACGCTGCGTGCGCTCGAGCCGCCGTACGTCTCGTCCGTCGACAGCGGAAACCTCGCCGGTCACCTTCTCACCCTCGCGCAGGCCTGCCGGGAGCTGACCGAGCGCCCGCTGCTCGTCCCGAGCGCGCTGGGCGGCGTGGAGGACGCTCTCGGGCTCGTGCGGGAGTCCGCCGCGGCGCTCCCCGACGATCGGCGCACGGAGATCGTCACCCGCCGGCAGCTCGCCGACGCCGTCGAGGCCCTGGCGACGGCGCTCGGCGCGGCACCGAACACGCCCGCCGGCTGGGTGCGCTGGCTCGGCGAGCTGGATGGCTTGGCCCACACCCTGGTCGACGTGGCGGGGACACTGTAGTCTTCCTGAAAGTTGTCGGGCGGCAACGCGTGGTCTCGGGCCGTCGCCGCTACCGTGCAGAGTCACGCCCGGGACATGGACACCCTGCTGCCCTGGGCACGTCACGCGGGTGAGGACGACGGCGATCACCGTCTCCTCGCCACGGTGCCCGCACCGGTCGAGATGTCCGACCGCTGCGCCGCGGCGCTCGCCGAGCCGGAGAGCCGGGCCGCGGACGCGGCGCTCGCCGAGGGCCTCGAGCGCGCGGCCGATGCCTGCGGCACGCTCGTCCGTCGCCTGCTCACCCTCGCCCGGCTCGCGCGCGAGCACTTCGAGGCCATGAAGTTCGGCTTTCTCCTCGATCCCACGCGCGACCTCCTCACCATCGGCTATCGCGTGCGCGAGGGCGATCCGGACCCGAACTGCTACGATCTCCTCGCCTCGGAGGCGCGACTGGCCAGCTTCATCGCGATCGCCAAGGGCGACGTCCCGGCCTCCCACTGGTTCCAGCTCGGGCGGGCCATGACGCCCGTCGACCGCGGCTCGGCGCTCGTCTCCTGGTCGGGCTCGATGTTCGAGTACCTGATGCCGGCGCTCGTCATGCGGTCACCGCCCGGGAGCCTCCTCGAGCAGACCTATCGCTTCGTCGTCCGCCGCCACGTGCGCTATGGCGCGACGCGCGGTGTGCCCTGGGGCGTCTCCGAGTCCGCCTTCAACGCGCGTGACCTCGAGCTGACGTATCAGTACTCGAACTTCGGCGTTCCGGGCCTGGGGTTGAAGCGCGGCCTCAGCGAGGACCTGGTGATCGCGCCCTACGCGACCGCCCTGGCGGCGATGATCGACCCCGCCGCGGCGGCCGAGAACCTCGCGAGGCTCGCCACCCTCGGCGCCCGCGGGGCTTACGGATTCTACGAGGCGCTCGACTACACGGCCACCCGTCTCCCGGAAGGCGACGACGCCGGCCTCGTTCGCGCTTACATGGCACACCACCAGGGCATGTCGGTGGTCGCGATAGCGAACGTGCTGCACGACGGCGCCATGCGGGCGCGCTTTCACGCCGAGCCCATCGTGAAGGCCGCCGACCTCCTGCTCCAGGAGCGGGCACCGCGGGACGTCGCGGTCGCCCGGCCGCGGGCCGAGGAGGTGAAGACTGCGGCCCACGTCCGCGACCTCGTCGGGCCGGTGGTGCGGCGCTTCACCTCGCCGAACGACCCGGTGCCTCGGACGCATCTTCTGTCGAATGGGCACTACGCGGTGATGATCACGGCGGCAGGGTCGGGCTACAGCCGCATCACGCGCTGGCGGGAGGACGTCACCCGCGACGCGTACGGCCAGTACTTGTTCCTTCGCGACGAGAACAGCGGCGACGTCTGGTCAGCGGGCCATCAACCGAGCGGCGTCGTGGCGGACGCCTACGAGGCCATCTTCTCCGAGGACCGCGCCGAGATCCGACGGCGTGACGGCGCGATCGCGACGACGCTCGAGGTGGTGGTGTCGCCCGAGGACGACGCCGAAGTGCGTCGGGTGACCATCTCGAACCTCGGTGGCCGGACCCGCGAGATCGAGCTCACCTCGTACGCCGAGGTCGTGCTTGCGCCGCTGGCAACCGACGCGGCCCATCCCGCGTTCTCGAACCTCTTCGTGCACACGGAAGCCGACCCGGTGCTGAACACCCTGCTGGCGACCCGCCGTCCGCGGTCCCCCGAGGATGCGCCGGTGTGGGCCGCGCACGTCGTGGCCGTCGACGAGCACAGAGTGGGCGGCATCCAGTATGAGACCGATCGGGCCCGGTTCCTCGGCCGCGGTCGCAGCATTCGCACGCCGATCTCGGTGATCGACGGTCGCCCGCTCTCCAACACGGCGGGTCCGGTGCTCGACCCGATCTTCAGCCTGCGGCTGCGCATCCGGATCGCCGCCGGTGCCAGCGCGCGCCTCACGTTCTCCACGGTGGCGGCCGCCTCGCGGGAGGCCGTCGTCGATATTGCCGACAAGTACCGCGATCCGGGGACCTTCGAGCGCGTGGTCACGCTCGCCCGCACCCAGGCCCAGGTCCAGCTCAGCCACCTCGGCATCGAGCGCGACGAGAGTCACCTCTTCCAGCGACTCGGCAACCGCATTCTCTACACGGACCCGTCGCTGCGGCCGTCGCCCGAGGTGCTGCGACGCGCCAGCGGCGGTCCGTCCGGTCTCTGGCCGCACGGCATCTCTGGCGACCTGCCGATCGTGCTGGTGCGGATCGACGCCGCCGAGGACCAGGAGATTGTCCGCCAGCTCCTGCGCGCCCACGAGTACTGGCGGCTGAAGCAGCTCGCCGTCGACCTCGTGATCGTGAACGAGCAGGGCGCCTCCTATGCGCAGGAGCTCCAGGCGGCGGTGGAGACCCTCGTCCGGGCGAGCCAGTCGAAGCTCGGACACGAGGAACACCAGCCGCACGGGGGGGTGTTCATCCTGCGCGGGGACCGGCTCTCGCCCGGCGATCGGCTCCTGCTGCAGACCGCGGCGCGGGCCGTTCTGCTCAGCCGGCACGGCACGCTCGCCGAGCAGGTGACCCGCGTGGAGCGCGCGGAGGCCGTGCCCTCGGTGCCTGCAGTGCGGCGCGCTCGAACCCGCCCTGCGCCCGAGGCGCCACCGCCGCGACCGGAGCTCGAGTTCTTCAACGGGCTCGGCGGCTTCGCGGCCGACGGACGGGAGTACGTCACCGTCCTGGGCGAGGGCCAGTGGACACCGGCGCCATGGGTCAACGTGGTGGCGAATCCGAGCTTCGGCTTCCAGGTCTCCGAGTCGGGCGGCGGCTACACCTGGTCGGTCAACAGCCGCGAGAACCAGCTCACG
>VBKF01000007.1:6788-9052 GCA_005888095.1 Deltaproteobacteria bacterium
GGTCGAACGATCCCGTCTGCGATCCTCCGGGCGAGACCCTGTACGTCCGCGACGAGGAAAGCGGCGAGCTGTGGGGCCCGACTGCCCTCCCGATCCGCGAGGAGGCGTCCTCCTACCTCGTCCGGCACGGCCAGGGCTACAGCCGCTTCGAGCATACCGCGCACGGGATCGCGCTCGACTTGCTCCAGTTCGTCCCGCCCGACGACCCGGTAAAGATCCTGCGCCTGGTGGTCGAGAACCGCTCCGGCCGCGCCCGGCGCCTCTCGGTCACGGCCTACGTCGAGTGGGTGCTGGGCGCTTCCCGCGGCGTGTCGTCGCCGCACGTGGTCACCGAGATCGACCCGGGCAGTGGCGCCCTGCTGGCGCGAAACCCGTGGAACGGCGACTTCGCGGGCCGGGTGGCATTCGCCGACCTCGGTGGACGGCAAACGGCGTGGACCGGCGACCGTACCGAGTTCCTCGGCCGCAACGGCACGCTCGATCACCCCGCGGCGCTCGCGCGCGGCACCGCGCTCTCCGGCAGGGTCGGGGCCGGGCTCGACCCGTGCGGCGCGCTCCAGGCAACAGTCGAGCTGCGCCCCGGTGGCCGGGCGATCGTCGTCTTCCTCCTCGGACAGGCAGCCACGGTCGAGGATGTGCGGGCGCTCGTCACCCGCTACCGAGCGGCCGACCTCGATGCCATCCTGGGCGCCGTCACCGCGCGCTGGGACGACATCCTCGGCGCCGTGCAGGTGAAGACCCCCGACCGGTCGATGGACCTGCTCCTCAACCGCTGGCTCCTCTACCAGACACTCGCCTGCCGCGTCTGGGCGCGCTCGGCATTCTACCAGGCCGGCGGCGCCTATGGCTTCCGCGATCAGCTCCAGGACGTCATGGCGCTCGCGGTCTCGAAGCGGGAGGTGGCACGAGAGCACCTGCTGCGCGCCGCCAGCCGCCAGTTCGTGGAGGGAGACGTGCAGCACTGGTGGCATCCGCCGTCCGGCCGCGGCACGCGCACGCGGATCTCCGACGATCTCGTCTGGCTACCGTACGCCACCATCCACTACCTCGACGTGACGAACGACCCCGGCCTGCTCGACGAGGTCGTGCCGTTCCTCCAAGGGCCGGCCCTCGCCGCCGGCCAGGGCGAGGCGTACTTCGAGCCCGGCGTGGCACGCGAGCGGGCCACCTTCTTCGAGCACTGCGCCCGGGCGCTCGACCGCAGCTTGCGCGTCGGCAGCCACGGGCTTCCCCTCATGGGCACCGGCGACTGGAACGACGGCATGAACCGCGTCGGGCACGAGGGCGCGGGCGAGAGCGTCTGGCTCGGCTGGTTCCTGTACGCCACCCTTCGAGAGTTCGCCCGGCTGGCCGAGCTGCGCGGCGAGCACCAGCGCGCCGACGCCTGGCAGCGGCACGTGGACGCCCTGCAGGCGGCGCTCGAGCGTGAGGCCTGGGACGGCGACTGGTACCGCCGCGCCTACTTCGATGACGGCACCCCGCTCGGCTCGGTCACCAACGACGAGTGCCGTATCGACTCGATCGCGCAATCGTGGGGGGTGATCTCCGGCGCCGCCGACCACGCCCGCGCGGCTCGCGCCATGGCGGCGGTGGAGGAGTACCTGGTGCGGCGTGGCGACGGCCTGGTCCTTCTCTTCACGCCGCCCTTCGATCACCCTGCGCGCGATCCGGGCTACGTGCAGGGCTACCTCCCGGGCGTGCGCGAGAACGGTGGCCAATACACGCACGCTGCACTCTGGGCCGTGCTCGCGTTCGCAGCCCTCGGCGAGGGCGACAAGGCGGGCGAGCTGTTCGCGATCCTGAACCCCATCAACCACACCAGCACGCGCGCCGGCGTCCACCGCTACAAGGTCGAACCCTACGTGGTGGCGGCCGACGTCTATGCCGAGCCACCGCACGTGGGCCGCGGCGGCTGGACCTGGTACACGGGATCCGCTGGCTGGATGCATCGCGCCGGCATCGAGTGGATCCTGGGCTTCCGCGTCCGGGGTGGCACGCTTCACCTCGACCCGTGCATCCCGCGCGCCTGGCGTGGCTTCGAGATCACCTTCCGCTACCACTCGACGCGCTATGAGATCACGGTCGAGAACCCCCGCAGCGTGACGCGCGGAGTATCGCGCGTCGAGCTCGACGGCGCGCCGCTCGCGGGCGGCGCGGCGATCGCGCTCGCCGACGACGGCGCCACGCACCGGGTGCACGTCGTGCTCGGCTGACCCGGCATCGTCAGCGTTGGCCGACGATCAGCTGCGTACCGCACCCGACGC
>VBKF01000008.1 GCA_005888095.1 Deltaproteobacteria bacterium
CAGCGCGGGTAGGGGAACGCCGGCGTCGGCGAGGTGGGCACGAGCCGGTGGAACTCGCGCATGTCGAGCTGCAGCCGGCCGTCGGGACGCTCGGAGAGCATGTCGGCGTGGCGCGCGCCCCAGCGGATCTGCTCGTGGCCGTAGGTGTGACGCGCGTGCAGGTTCTGCGCGGAGGTCTCGTCGATGCCGACGACCGTCAGGATCAGCTCCACCTCGTCGCGGGCGAGCGTCTCCGGGGTGGCGCCGTGGAGCGGGCTCGACGCGTCGATCGAGTGCATGACCGTCCAGGAGCGCGCGAGCGCCGGTGAGCGGTCGCGCTCGAGCCGCAGGTCGCGCATGCGGTAGTAGACCACGCCCTCGCGGGTGCGCTCGGTGCGCACCAGCACGACGCGCACGGTCGCCTCGATGACCTGCGATGCGCGCTCGTTGCCGAGGCGAAACATCAAGGTGGGGACGCCGTCGAAGGGCGAGATCGTCGCCGACTCGGCGAACTGCATGCGCGCCCGCGGCACACTGAACTTGGCGAAGAGGATCCCGCTCGACAGGGCGACGAGCGAGACCCCGACGATGACCTCGGCCGTCACGAGCGCCTCGGCCGCGGCCGAGAGCGGATGCATCACGCCGTAGCCGATCGTCCCCATGGTCTGCACGCTGAAGAAGAAGTGGTCGCCGAGCGATCCTGGCCGCGCGCCCGCGACGCCGCCGACCGACACGTACCCCAACGCGAACAGGAGGTTGAGCAGAAGGAAGAGACCGCTCACGCCGAGCAGGTCGAGCCACCACGGCGCGCGCAGCAGATGATGGTAGACGTCGCTGAACGGCGTGTGTCGCGCGCCGACGACGACGATCTCGTTCGGATCGGGGGTGCCGGCGTTCGGCGTGACTAGCTCCCGGTGGTGAGAACGACCCGGAACCGCGCCCCGCCGCTCAGCATGCGCTCGTAGGCCTCGGCGGCACGCTCCAAGGGGAACACCTCGTTCATGGAGCGCACACCGGTGAGCACGCTGAAGGCGAGCGTCTCCTGCGAATCGATCGACGTTCCCGAATACCAGCCCTTGATCGACCGGCGTCCCGCGATGAGCAGAAAGGGCGACGCCTGGAGCGACTCGGGTGCGCCGAGGATCATCAGCGTGCCGTTGACGCCGAGTCCGCCCAGCACGGCGCTCATGGCGGGACCATTGGTCACCGTCGCGAGGATGACCTTGGCGCCACCGAGCTCCCGCAGTGCGGCAGCCGGATCCTGCGCCTGACTGTCGACGTAACGCCAGGCGCCGAGCTCTCGCGCCAGCGGCCCCTTGTCCTTCCCGCGTGCGATGGCCACGGTCCGGAACCCCATCTTCGCGGCGAACTGCACGCCGAGGTGGCCGAGCCCACCGAGGCCGAGCACGGCAACCAGGTCGCTGGGACGTGCGCCGCTGTTGCGAAGCGCGTTGAAGGTCGTGACCCCGGCGCACATCAGCGGCGCTGCCTCGACAGCCGACAGCTCTTCGGGGACCAGCGCGACCGCCTCCGCGCGAGCGATCATGTAGCCGGCATAGCCGCCGTCGGCGGTGATCCCCGTCACGCGCGTGGCCGTCTCGCAGGCAAAGAAGTCCCCGCGACGGCAGGCGCCGCAGTACCCGCACTGCCCGCCATGCCATCCGACGCCGACACGCTGGCCGGGCCTCCATCCGGGGACGTTCGGGCCGACGGCGTCGATCAGTCCAACGACCTCGTGCCCTGGAACGCGCGGGTACTGAATGCCGGGAAAGGTCCCCTCCTTGGTGAGGGTGTCGCTGTGGCAGATCCCGCAGGCCTGGACCTTGATGCGTACCTGGCCGGCGGCGGGGTCGGGAACCGCTCGCTCGATGATCTCGAGAGGACCGTTCTGGCGGATGACTTGGACGACGCGCATGGTCGACATCGGATACCTCCATGCCGCGGGTTATCACGGTCTGGAAGTCGATGCCGTAGCCTCCCGAGCGCTCTTACCCGCGCCGCCAGTTCTCGACTTTGAGGCGCTTCGCTCGACGGAACTCCCGGACGTTGCCGGTCACCAGCACGAGTCCGAGCGACACGGCATGGCCGGCGATCTGCAGGTCGTACGGACCGACGACGGCGCCTTTCGCTTCCAGCGCGGCACGGATGCGGCCGTAGGCCGATGCGGCGTCGCGGTCGAAGTCCACGCACGCGACCTCGCGGAGGAAGACGTCGAGCCGCTCGTGGTTCCGCTGCTTGTGGACGCTCTTCTCGGCGCCGTAGCGGAGCTCGGCAACCGCTACCGAGCTGACGCGCAGGTCGTCGGGCGCAGCGGCCTGCAACCGCCGGGTAACGGCCGGGTAGCGGCCGCTCAGGTAATCGACGCACACGTTCGTGTCGAGCAGGTACTTCATGG
>VBKF01000009.1 GCA_005888095.1 Deltaproteobacteria bacterium
ACCCTCACGGCCGCCGAGAACCTCCGCTTCTTCGCCCGCATGCAGGGTCTCGACGGGACCGCGGCCGCGGCGGCGGCGCGGCGCGCGCTGGCGCTCATCGGACTCGAGGCACGCGCCGATGAGCCCGTCTGGCGCTTCTCGGGCGGCATGCGCCGGCGCCTGAACCTCGCCTGCGGCGTCCTGCACGAGCCGCGCGTCCTCCTGCTCGACGAGCCGACCGTCGGCGTCGACCCGCAGTCCCGCGAGCGCATCTTCGCGGCGGTCGAGGCGCTGGCGCAGGCCGGGGCCGCCATCCTGTACAGCACGCATGACATGGAGGAGGCGCAGCGCTTGGCGGGTCGGATCGTCCTCCTGGATCGCGGCCACATCGCCGCGGCGGGAACCGGTGCCGAGCTGGTCGCCGCGGCCCGCCTGACGCCGCGTCTCCACCTGCGGACCACACGCGCGTTGCGAGGCGACTGGCTCGCGAACGTGAGCGGTGCCCGGGCGCTCGACGGCACGGGAAGTGAGGCCCTGGTGGAGATCACCGAGACGGCCGGCGTGGCGGGCGTGCTCCGCGCCGCGGCGGACGCGGGCGGCGACGTCCTGGAGCTCGTCCTCCACCGCCCGAGCCTCGCCGACGTCTTCTTCGCCCTCACCGGCCACGGCCTCCGCGACGACGAGAGCCCGGCCGCCGCGGCACGCTGATGCTCGCCGCCCTCGGCGCGGCGATCGCCAAGGACCTGCGCCTCCTCGGCCGCGACCGGGCCGGGCTCGTCTTCCTGTCGCTGGCACCGGTCCTCGTCATCACGGTCGCCGGCTTCTCGCTCGCCGGCCTCTTCGGCGCGGCGCCGGGCGGCACGAGCGCCTACGTCCTGCCCGTGGCCGACGAGGACGGCGGTCGCCTGGGCCGCGCGCTCCGGAGCGGGCTCGCGGGAGAGCCGGGGATCGAGGTCCGTCCGGTGGCGAACCGCGACGCGGCGCGGGCGCTCGTCCGCGGCGGGGTCGCTGGCACGGCGCTCGTCATCCCGCCGGGCGTGTCGGCCGCTCTCCTCGACGGGCAACCGGCGTCGCTCCTGCTCTACACCGATCCCGTCAAGTATCTCGAGGTGGCGAACGTCCGCGCCCTCGTGCAGGAGGCACGGCGCCGGGTCGAGGCG
>VBKF01000010.1 GCA_005888095.1 Deltaproteobacteria bacterium
CACGCGCGGCGCGCCGGCGGTTCGAGCGCTCGGCCCGCGCGCTGCGGCAGGCGGTCGACGCGCTGGCCGCCCGGCTCGCCGCGGCCCGCACCGACACGGAGCGGCGTCTCGCCGCCCTGCGAACCGAGACCGACGCGGCTCTTCGCGCCGCGGCCGCCCGCCGTGTCGCGGCCGCCCGCGCCCGGCTCGCCGCCGAGCTCGATCCCCTGCACCGGTTCCTCGACGACCTCGCGGCGCGCCAGCGGGCGTTCGCCGACTGGCTCACCGAGGCGCGGGCGCGGGCCGGGCGCTTCGCGGACCGCCTGCCGTCGCCGCCGGCACCACCGCCCGTCCCGCCGGCGGTCGCGGCGCTCGCGGGCGCCGACGCGAAGACGCTGGCCGAACGGCTCCTCCCGGCCGAGGAGATAACGCCCGAGGTCCCGCATGTCACCCTACCGTCTGCGCCGTCGCTTCCCGCGCTCGACTTGCCGCCGTTCCCGGAGCTCCCCGCCGCGCGCCTGCCCGCCTCCCTGGACGTGGCGGAAACGAGCGTCACCGGCGCGCCGCGGCGTCTCAACGCCTTCGACCAGAACGTGCCCGGCTTCAGCGTGACCTTCCTGCTCCTCGGCATGCTCCTCGGCGTGTCGCTCGGTCTCCTCGACGAGCGCGACTGGGGGACGCTCGAGCGGCTGCGCGCGATGCCGGCCCCGTTCGCCGCGACGCTGGTCGCGAAGCTCCTCGCGCGCTTCCTCGTGGGTCTCGCGCAGATGATCGCCCTGTTCGCCGTCGGCCGCCTCGTCTTCGGCGTCTCCCTCGGCCCCGAGCCATGGGCTCTCCTCCTCCCGACGGCAGGCATCGTCTTCGCCGCCACCGCCTTCGGCCTGGTCGTGGCCGGGATGGCGCGCAGCCGCGATGCGGTCCTGC
>VBKF01000011.1:0-2341 GCA_005888095.1 Deltaproteobacteria bacterium
CTGTCTTCCTCGGAGCAACGACGATGCCACGCGTTGGAGCAAGCTCAGTAGGCGTCCAGCTTGCGCTCCGGCCATATGTGTACGATAACGTTGCGACATGCGTCGCGACATTTTGCGACGTCCAACGGCCCTGCGGCTGAGAAGCTTCGACCGCTTCTACACGGTCGCCCCGGAGATCCTGGCCCTCTTCGTGACGCTCCGGCGCGTGGCGCGCGCGCAGTGCACGGTGCTTCTCGAGGGAGAGACCGGAACGGGGAAGGAGCTCATTGCCAAGGCCATCCACGCCGAGAGTCCCCGTCGGAAGGCGCCGTTCCGAGAGGTCAACTGTGCCACCTTCTCGCCGACTCTGCTCGAATCGGAGCTCTTCGGCCACGTGCACGGCGCCTTCACGGGGGCCGTGCGCGACCGAGCGGGCCTCTTCGCGCTCGCCGACGAGGGCACGCTCTTCCTCGACGAGGTAGCGGAGATCCCACTCGATCTGCAGGGTAAGCTCTTGCGCGTCATGCAGGAGAAGACGTTCATCCCGGTGGGCGCCACGCGCCCTGTCAAGGTGAACGTGCGAGTGATCTCTGCAACTAACAAGATCCTTCGACGCGAGGTCGCGGAGGGACGCTTCCGTGAAGACCTGAGCTACCGCCTGCGGGTGGTCCCGGTGTTCCTCCCACCCCTGCGTGAGCGCCGGGGAGATATCGACGCGCTCTTCTGGCTGTTCGTGGACAAGATGAACCAGGAAGGGCTGCGGCAGATCGAGGGCGTGACGCGGGCGGCGATGGACGCGATCCGCAGCTACCGCTGGCCCGGCAACGTGCGCGAGCTGCGCAGCGCGGTCGAATACGCGTTCGTCGTCGGCGAGGGGCCGGTCCTGGGCCTTGCGGAGCTGCCCCCGGAGCCGCGCGGCCAGCCGCCTCCGGGGATGTCGACCCTGTCGCTGGTCGACACGGAGCGGGACCGCATGCTGGCGGCGCTCGGCAGGCACAACGGCCGTAAAGCCGCCGCCGCGGCGGAGCTGGGGATCAGCCGCTCCACTCTGTGGCGGCGACTCTACGCCTACCGCCTCCGCTGAAGCCGGGGCTCGTGCTAAGAGAGATTCCCGCGAAGACCGGCGATCCTGGCGCGCCGATCAGGCCGCACGGAGCCGACTCGACCGCCGCATAGAGCTGTCAGAGAGACCTCTTGGTTCCCTTCGCCGTCATCCCTCGAACGCGTGTTCGACCGTGGGGCTCGCGGAGCTGTCGGTCGAGGGGTGACGCGCGGTGAGCAGGTCGGCTCGCGTGACCTGGGCGAGCCGCGAAGTTCGGCGCGTCAGCGTCGTCGGCAGTCCTCATCTCTCGTCCACGTGACGCGCTTCGGCCCGGCGCGTTCGGAGCCGCTCGCCGGCAACACAGTGTTGCACCCTGACGTTGCGACTTTGGAGGGAGGAAATGTCGTTCGCGATCGCGAGGTCCGTCGGGCAGGAGGTTTCGGGTGGCGATGTCGAGGTATGGCCCGATGCCGACCCGGACCTTGCCGGTGCACTGCCGTGTGAGTCGAGGCGTGCCTGGTTAGACGCCTCGGCACGCTCATGGCTCAAGGATCGCGATGCACTTCGACCTGGTCGGCGAGATCGCCGACGTCGTCACGATCGCCTCTGGGCGCGGGATCCGTGATCTCGCGCGCCTTCGCCGGCGTCATGGCCCGGGGCGGTGGCGGAAGTGCAAGGGCGTCGCTGCCGTCCGCCTGAGCGGTGGGCGGGTCCGACGTGCTGAGCTACACTGGTATGAGAAGGTGAAGATGAGACGGTTCCTGGACTGATGGCGTCGACACGACGGAAGAAGCGCTTCCTGCTTTGCGTCCGCAACAAGGGATGCGAGGATCTCGAGCTGCGCAAGCTCTACGAACATCTGCCGGACGACGCCGCGGCGCAAGAAGGGTACGTGCGGGTCGTGGATGAGTCCGGCGAGGACTACCTCTACCCCAGGACCTACTTCGTCGCTGTGGATCTGCCCCCTGAGGCCGAACGAGCGCTGGCAAGACGGGTCCCGATGACCTCATCTAATCCGCCGCTGCGGCGGACGGCACCGGCGCGCCGCCGCTGATCTGTCTCGATTGCCGCCGCCAGCCGGCGTTCGCCGTGCCGAGCCGCTGCTTCACGGGGACGGATGTGGCAGAAGCGTGATGCGGCCAATTCGCCCGGGTTTCAATGCCGCCCGGTTGAACGTCGGCCACGCGCTCCCAGGATCTCCACACACTACAGAGAGAGTGCCCGGTAGTGGGTCAGTCAAACTGACCCACTACCGAGTGCCCTCCGCGCTGGACGTCGACGGGATGCAGGACTACTCTGTGCCCCGATGAACTGGCGCGA
>VBKF01000011.1:2381-3201 GCA_005888095.1 Deltaproteobacteria bacterium
GCAAGCCCGTCGTGAAAGGCACCCGCATCGCCGTGGAGATGGTGGTCGACCTTCTCGGCCGAGGCTATACGGCTGAACAGGTGCTCCAGCAGTACGATCACATCACCGCGGAGGACGTGCAGGCGTGCCTAGCCTATGCGGCCGAGATCCTGCAGTCCGAGAAGGTGTACGCGCTGCCCCGCTGACCGGTCGCCGGGCCATGCGCATCATGGCGAACGAGAACGTTCCCGGACCGGTCGTGGCAGCGCTTCGCAGCGCCGGCCATGACGTCGTGTGGAGCAAAGAGACGTTGCCCGGAGCAAAGGACCGTGAGGTACTCGCGCGTGCGGAGGCGGAAGCGCGCCTCGTCGTGACGTTCGACAAGGACTTCGGCGAGCTCGCGGTGCGAAGCCGGGCGCCGGCGTCGGGCGGCGTCGTGCTGTTTCGGCTGCACGGCTCGAATCCCGAGGTCGATAACGCACGGGCTGTTGCTGCGCTTACGAGTCGCGACGACTGGGCCGGGCACTTTGCGGTCGTCACCGACGACCGCGTTCGGCTGCGACGGCTGCCGCGTGCGCGCTAGCTTGAAGCGTGCCTGATTGGTGTCGTCTCACCGGTGGCGCCGGCGAGCGCTGCGCGCGTGGGCGCGCTCGGCTTCGTCCACCTCCTTCCACAACGCGTCGAGATTCAGCACGAGCCCCGGACAGCCCGGCACGCGCACCCGACCGCGGCCCGGCGGCGCAGGCGACCGCGTATCGGCCGTCGCGACCGAGCTCGTAGACTTCGAGGCTGCGTAGTTGGGGATCGATGATCGCGTAGAGACGGATGCCTGCGCGTGCAT
>VBKF01000012.1 GCA_005888095.1 Deltaproteobacteria bacterium
GGCGCTGATACGCAGATGAGACCGGCGCGCGATCGCGCGGTACGGTCGCGCCCCGGCCTGCGGGCTGTCGATCTACTTCTTCTTGCGGAGCTCGGCTGCGTGCTCGCCGTGCAGCTTCGCCATGGCGTCGTACTCCTCGGCCAGCTTCCGGTAGTACGAGCCGAGCGATCGGCAGTGCGTCGGCCAGTCGGTCTTCCCCATGACGTTGGCGTACTTGTCCGCCATCGCCTCGTGCTCGGAAGCCTTCTTCGCCGCGGCCTTCGCCTGGTCGCCGTAGTAGGCGGCGAGCGCCTCGTGATCCCCGGCGGTCCCGCCCTTCTCGATTCTCTTGAGAAGCTCCGCCTCGCTCGGGCCCTTGGCCGCCAAGCGGGCTGGCCGCGCGGCCGCGAGCGCCACGCCTGCCACGCAAGCCAGCACCATGAGCCGGCGCCGATCGTGTCGCATCGTCACGCCTCCTAGGGACGCCCTGCGCCCCGCTGTTAGAAGTAGAGGACCGTCCCCACGCCGACGGTGTGCTGGTCCTTGCGATCGCGGAACTTGGTGCCCTCCGTGAAGAAATTCGCGTCGGAGACATCGTAGCGGTACTCGGGCCGTACCAGGATGTGCGTCTTCGCGGGGAGGTCGATGCGGTAGTTCAGGGTGAGAGTCACCTCGCCCATCGTCTGCGCAACCCCGGTGGTGAAGCCGTCCGGGTCGTTATAGATCTCGGCGCGCAGCGCAGGTTCGAGCGTGTCCATGACCTTGTAGCGGAAGACCGCAAAGGCGCCGTCCCACCAGGTGTCCTTCTTGCTGAACACGTTGCGCTCGTAACCCACGTCGGCACTCAAGAGGATGTTGAGGGGATCGATCGGGTTGACGGCGAGGCCGAGGTCGAGCAAATGGCGATAATTGCTGTTATTGTTGCGCTGCTCGGGGCCGCCCAGGTACTGCGCATACATGGAGAGCTTGGGCGATGGCGCCCACGTGATCGCCGGGCCGATCGTCTTTCCTCCGTTGTTGTCCTTGTACGTCACGTTCCAGCCCTGCAGCACGTAGAACTCGGTCGTCAGCGTGTCGGTCAGGGGGTAGTTGAGGCGGAAGCCGAAGTCCTGGAACGGAATGGCGAAGCTGTACAGATAGCCGTGGGAGAAGTTGTTGTTCTTGATCGACTCGATCGTCTCCCCGCCGATGTGGGTAACGAATTTACCGAAGTCCAGTCGTAGTCCCTTACCGATCGGCGCCACGTAGCCGACCGAGTAATGGGAGAGGAACCGGTCCGCGTCGCCGAGCGGATCGCGCGTGTTGCGCCCGAGCTCGGGTCCGATCGACTTGTTGACGGTGTTCCAGATGATGTCGTAGGTGTCGCCCCAGTTGACGTCTAGCTTGAAGCCGAGCGCCTGCGGATCGAGCCAGCTCGAGGCCTGGGGGACCTTCTCGAGCTCGACCTCGAGGATGCTGAGCGTGGGCCGGTTGCGGTGGACGTCGAAGGTCCGGCCCTCGATCGTGAGGTCACGAGACTTGATGATCGACAGACCCTGGTTGGCGTTTACCGTATCCGTGTCGGGCGTGTTCGAGTTGTAGACGAAGTAGGACTCGGCCCAGCCCCGGACCTTCCAGTTCTTGAAGAAGTCGATGCCGGTGAGCTCCCCGATGTCCTTGGTGGTCGGCTCCGTCCAGATGCCGTTCACCTCGGCGGCCCGTCCCGTGCCGGCGCACGAGAAGGCCACGATCGCGGCCAGGACGACCCGCGCCGCCAGTCCGCTGCGTACCCGTCTCGATCCGTGAGTTCGCATGCAGTCTCCCTCCCTCCGGCTGTCCGGCTCCACCCTGGTGGACGCAAGGCCTGTGCCAGCCGCCTGCGGGTTTGCAGATCTGGCAGCTTCTTAGCCTACAGGGGGCCGCTGCTCAATCTCCCGGCAGGCCGCGCCCAAAATGTCGGCTGCGGGCGGGGCTGCCCCTCAGGCTGGCCGGCGGGGGATCAGCACCCGGCGGCGCAGCGACAGCACCCGCTCGCCCCGCTGGTTGAGCGCCCGGGTCTCCAGGTAGACGACGCCGCGGTCGGGCTTCGTCTGGGAGGGCACCACCTCCAGGACCTCCGACTCGGCGTACAGCGTGTCGCCGTGGAAGGTCGGCCCGAGGTGCACGACCTTCTCGTACTCGAGGTTGGCGATCGCGTTCTCGCTCACGTCGCGCACGCTCATGCCGACGGCGAGCGCGAAGACGAGCGTCCCGTTCACGAGGCAACGCCCGTGCTCGCTGCGGCTCGCGAAGTGCTCGTCGAGGTGCAGCGGGTTGGTGTTCATGGTGAGCAGCGTGAACCAGGTGTCGTCGAAGTCGCGGATGGTGCGCCCCGGCCAGTGCTTGATCACCTCGCCGACGCGAAAGTCCTCGAGATAGCGGCCCATGGCGCGAGCTTATCGGAGATCGGCGCCGACGGCGTCAAGCCGCTTGACCCGACGAAAGACGCGCGCTACACGCGCCCCGACGTCGTCGGGTTAGGGAAGGGGGTGCAAAGCCCCCGCTGCCCCGCAGCTGTAAGGGGGGACGACCCCGGTCACAGCCACTGCCCCTCGGGGTGGGAAGGGACCGGGCGAGGACGATCCCCGAGCCAGAAGACCTGCCCGGCCGACGCCAGCGCAACGCCTTCCGTGGGGGAAGGAGCTGGAGAGACCGGCGATCCTCCTGGTGCTCGTCCTCGCCGCGGCCGCCCGGCCGGCCGGCGCGGCCGAGCAGCGTCTCGGCGAGGTCGTCGTCACCGCGCCCTCGGTCGCCGAGCCGAGAGCGGCCGAGGATCCCACCGCCTTCGCCACCGTCATCGAGACGGCCGCCGCGCCCACCGAGGTGAAGACGCTGACCGAGGCGCTCGCCGACGCCGTCGGCGTGCAGGTCCGCCGCTTCGGCGGCCTCGGCGACTTCAGCACGGTGTCGATCCGCGGCTCATCGGCGGGGCAGGTGCAGGTCTATCTCGACGGCGTGCCGCTCAGCCGGGCCGAGAACGAGGTGGTGAACCTCGCCGACCTGCCGCTCGACGCGGTCGACCACGTCGAGGTGTATCGCGGCGCGACCCCGCTCGCCTTCGCGCAGTCCGGGCCGGGCGGCGTGGTGAACGTCGTCAGCCGGCGGGCGGGCGGCACGCCCGTCACGGGCGCGAGCACGTCCTACGGCTCCTTCGAGACGCGCAAGGTCGACCTCGCGCGCGCCGCGAGCGCCGGACCGTGGGACTA
>VBKF01000013.1:0-2875 GCA_005888095.1 Deltaproteobacteria bacterium
GAGCCCCTCGACGTTGGGCGCCCGCCCGGCGCCGACGAGGATCGCGTCGCAGGCGACCTCGCGGCGCGCGCCGCCGGCCTCGTAGACGAGGACCTTGTCCCGGCCGCGCCGCTCGGCGCGCTCGATCCTGGCGCCGAGCACGATCGCGACGCCGTCGGCGCGGAGCCGCCGCTCGACGACCGCCGCCGCGTCCGGGTCCTCCTTCCCGAGCACCTGCGGCAGCATCTCGAGCGCCGTCACGCGGCTGCCGAGCCGGCAGAAGGCCTGCGCCAGCTCGCAGCCGATGGGGCCCGCACCGATGACGGCGAGCCGGCGCGGCAGCTCCGTCAGCCAGAAGACCGTCTCGTTGGTGAGGTAGCCGACCTCCTCGAGCCCCGGGATGGGCGGCGCCGTCGCCCGCGCCCCGGTGGCGATGACGGCGCGCGTGAAGGTGAGCCGCCGGCCCTCCATCTCGAGCGTCGCCCGGCCGGTGAAGCGGCCCTCGCCGAGGAAAACGTCGACGCCGAGCCGCGTGAAGCGCTCGGCGCCGTCGTGCGGCGCGATCCCGGCGCGCAGGCGCCGCATCCGCTCCATCACCGCGGCGAAGTCGACGTCGACGCCGGACACGCCGACGCCGAAGGCCGACGTCTCGCGAGCCGTTGCGGCCGTGCGCGCGGCCGCGATCATCGCCTTCGACGGCACGCAGCCGACGTTCAGGCAGTCGCCGCCGAGGAGGTGACGCTCGACGAGGGCCACGCGTGCCCCGAGCCCCGCGGCGCCCGCGGCCGAGACGAGGCCCGCCGTCCCGCCGCCGACGACCACGAGGTCGTAGCGCGCGGCCGGGGTCGGGTTGGTCCAGCCGGGCGGGTGCACGTGAGAGATGAGCACGCGGTTGTGCTCGTCGTCGGGCTGGACCAGCGAAGGAGGTACCGGCGGCGCCGGCTCCGCGTGCGCTTCATTCCCCGTCGCGTCCGCGAGCGCGCGGCGGGCGACCCGCGTGACGTACAGCGTGACGGCCACGGTCGCGACGAGACCCCCGAAGTAGAACGCCTGCTGCAGGGCTCCGCCCGACGGTCGCCCCGCCGCCAGCTCGGTGAGGCTGGTGACCAAGGACCCCAGGTAGACGTACATGACTGTCCCCGGCAGCATGCCGACCAGCGAGCCGATGAGGTAGTCGCGCAGCGTGACCCGCGTGAGGCCGAAGGCGTAGTTGAGGAGGTTGAAGGGGAAGACGGGCGAGAGCCGGACGAGGAGGACGATCCGGAGTCCCTCCCGGCCGACCGCGCGGTCGATCGCCGCGAAGCGCGGGCTCGTGCCGATGCGGGCGGCGATCGCGTCGCGCGCGAGCGTGCGCCCGAGGAGGAACGCGGCCGCGGCGCCGACGTTCGACGCGACCCACACGACCCCAGTCCCCATCACCACCCCGTACGCGAAGCCGGCTCCGAGCGTCAGGATGACGCCCGGCAGGAAGAGCACCGTCGCGAGCACGTAGACGAGCGCGAAGACGACGATCCCCTGCGTGCCCGCGCCTTGCACCCACGCGACGACGTCGAGGAGCCAGCGCTCGATCGGCAGGAACCTCACCGCCGCCAGCAGCGCGACCACCAACACGAGTGCGGTGAGACGCTTCACCCACGGGCCGGTCGCGGCTGCGCCGCCAACCGCAGACGGCGCACTCACTGCAGCGCGCCGCCGCAGCTCGACCCCGCGCCCGCGGTGCAGCCGAAGCAGTGGCTGCCGGTGGCGATCGGGCGTGTCGCGAGGGCGTCGATCGAGTCGAGCTCCCAGATGGTCCGCACGCCTGCGCCGAGCGGCAGCTCGAGCATCTGGTTGAAGTCGCAGTCGTAGACCGTCCCGTCCCAGCCGACGCTGAGCAGCGAGCGGCACATGAGCCCGGGGACGGTCGTCGGGTTGAAGTGGTTCACGAGGAGGCTCATGTAGGCGTCGCGTTGCCCCTGGCGCTCCAGGAAATCCGCGAAGCGCTTGATCGGCATGTTGGTGATGGTGAACAAGCGGTGGAACTCGATCCCGAAGCCGCGGCGGAGCTCGTCCTTGTAGCGCGCCTCGAGCTCGGCCTGGGGGGGCGGCAGGAACGCGCCGACCGGGTTGTAGACGAGGTTCAGCACGAGCGCCGAGCCCGGCCGCCCGTAGCCGAGCGCGTTCAGGCGCCGGAGCGCCTCGATGCTCTTCTCGAACACGCCGCGCCCGCGCTGCTTCTCGACGTTCTCCGCGGTGTAGCACGGGAGGCTCGCGACCACCTCGACGTCGTGCGCCGCGAGAAACTCCGCGAGATCCTCCATCCCGTCTTCGAAGAGCACGGTCAGGTTGCAGCGGTCGATCACGTGCCGGCCGAGCTGCCGCGCCTCGCGCACCAGGCGACGGAAGTGCGGGTTCAGCTCGGGCGCGCCCCCGGTGAGGTCGACGATCGTGACGCCCGAGCTCGCGGCGAGAACGTCGAGCACGCGGCTGGCCACGGCCTCGCCCATGATCTCGGTCCGCGTCGGGCCGGCCTCCACGTGGCAGTGGTGGCAGGCCTGGTTGCAGCGCTTGCCGACATTCACCTGAAGCGTCGTCGTCGTGCCGCGAAGAAGCGGTCCGCGGCCGTGGCGGGCGAGCGTGGCGTCGAAGTCGGCCGTCTCGCGCATCGCTACCTCCCGGTCTACCTTCCGTTCAGGGACCAATCGTAATCGAGGAACTCGATCCGCACGCCGGGCTCGCGCAGCGCCGCCGCCGTCGCCGGGTCGACGTGGCGGGCAACGAACGCCGGCAGACTTCCAGCCGCCTGCTCGAAGTCCTCGCGGAACCACTTGAAGATGGGGGAGAGGTGGAGCGTCCGCGACTTGCGGTCGAAGCGGTTCTTCGTGGGATCGGCGAGGAACCGGCGCGCCTGATCGTC
>VBKF01000013.1:2891-3415 GCA_005888095.1 Deltaproteobacteria bacterium
CTGATCGTCGAGCTGGCGGTCGAGGTCGGCGGCGCGGTACGCCTCGGACCGCAGCGGTGGGCAGCTCACCGACGCGCACACGATCGCGAAGTGGACGCGTGGCTCGCCGAACTCCTTCCGCAGGTGCTCGTGCTCGACGTCGTCGAGCGAGAGGTCGCTGCCCGCGAGGTCCTTCATCGGGATGAACTTCGTCCGGAAGGCCGACCCCGGCCACCACCCGATCGCGCGGATGCTGCGCACCGAGTAGTGCTCGAGGACGAGCTGCACCGCATAGGCGTTGTAGCTGTTGATCCAGAACGCGAGCCGCTGCTCGCGCGTCCAAGCTGCGTAGCAGGTCCGCGACACGGCCGAAAGCACGTCGAGATACGCCGACAGCGCCGGGCGCGCCTCGCGGCGGAGGCCTCCGTAATCGACGCGTCCGGCCTTGACGTATTGCTCGAGCAGGCGTGTCCAGGCCCGGTGCTCGTGGTCGAAGGCGGCGCACGGCGGCGCGGCGGCCGCGGCGGCCGCGGCGAGCGGAGGAA
>VBKF01000014.1 GCA_005888095.1 Deltaproteobacteria bacterium
TGCTCGATGGTTCGCCCGCGGCGTCCTCCCACTCTGGAACCCCTACGCCCTGTGCGGCATCCCGTGGATCGCCGCGCTCCAGGAGGGCTTCCTCTATCCGCCTCACGTGCTGTACCTCCTGCTGCCGACTCCGACCGCTTTCGCCGCCTCGACCGTGTTCCACCTGATCTTCATCGGCATCTCGACCGTGCTCTTCGCCCGCCGTGCGGGCCTCGGCTACGCGCCCGCGGTCCTCGCGGCCGTGCTCTTCGTCCTGCGGGGCACCACCATCCTATTTGCGGCAACGGAGCCTCCACAGCTCGAGGCGTCTGCCTGGCTACCACTCGGGGCCCTCGCGGTCGTGGATCTGGCGCGCGGCGGCGGCCGCCGGCCGGTCGCAATCCTCGCGCTCTCGACGTCCTTGAGCATCCTGGCGGGATATCCGCAGATCACGGTCTACCTCGTCTACACCTGGGTAGCGCTGCTGATCGCCTTGCTCGTCGGTGGGCGGCCGGGCGTCCGCCGCGGAGTCGCCGCGGCGGGTCTCTTTGCGGCGGGACTCGCGCTCGGCGCCCTCGGCGGTGGGGCCCAACTTTTGCCGAGCGCCGAGTTACTTCGGCTCGGGACGCGCAGCAGCCAATCGCTGACCGTCGATGCCATGTTTCCGCTCGTCGGGTACGTCTTTGGGAACCCAGGCTTCCGGTCCCTGGGCGAGGCGGTCGCGGGAAGCAGCGTTTCGTTCGGTGTGGTCGGGCTCGCATTTGCGGCGGCCGCGCCCTTCGCGGCTCGCCGCCGCCCCCTCGCGCTGTGGGCGCTCGTCTGTTGTGCCCTCACCCTGGTCTTCGCACTGGGGCCGTTGACGCCGTTCTTCCAGCTTTACCGAGCGCTCCCGACCCTGTCCTGGTTCCGGCTCCCGAACCGGGTGCTCTGCGTGACCGATTTCGCGTTCGCAACCACCGCCGCGGTCGGTTTCGATGCTGCGCTCGCGGTCGGAGACCGGATGACGACGACGCCACGAGCGAGGATCCGGCTCCCGGGCGCCGTGCTCGCGGCGCTTCTCGCGCTGGCCGCGGCTTCGTTGCTCGTCATTGTCGGTGTCGGCGAGTCCGGGGACTGGCGACCGGCGCTCGTCGCCGCGGGGGGCATCGCGGCGCTCGCAGCCCTGGCATGGTCGCGACCCAGCCGGCGTCCGCCGATCGCCGGTGCGCTGGTTGCGCTCGCCGTGATCGAGATCTTCCTCACGCCGCCCCTCGACGAGATCCTGCCGTATACGAGCTCCGCCACCGCGGTTTATCGCAAACACGAAAAAACCTTCGTCCTTCTCGGCCGGATCGCGATGTCGCAACGCGTGTGGGTACTCAACTGGATCTCACCCGACGTCGCGCAGAAGCGCCTGGCCATCTACGGGCTGCGCTCGTTCGATGACTATGAGCCGGTTAACCCCCTGCGCCAGTCGCAGTACTACACGTATTTCGTCGACGGAGCGCCGACGGTCTCTCACTGGCCCTGGCTCTTCCCCGGGAACCTCATCAATCTGAAGCCCTATGGACAGGCGCCCCCGCTCCAGGCTCGCCGCCGTTTGCTCGACCTCGCCGCCGTGCGGTTCGTGGTCATGCACCGCGCGGCTCTCTTGCAGCCCGAGGTGCGGGACTTCGTCCAGGCGGCGGGGCTGCAACGGTGGTGGATGCCGCTTCCACGAGAGCCCGCGACGCCGACGGGAGAGGAACTCGTCGTGTTCGAGAACCCGCACGCCCTCCCACGCGCGTACGTGGTCTACCGGAGCCGCCCGGCCCCCGAGGTCTCGGAGCTGCTCGGCCGGATCAGCCAGGACGGTTTCGACCCTCTGGTCGAGAGCTACGTCGAAGGCGCCCCCCCCATCGCGGGCGGGCCAGGGTCGCGTCAGCGGGGCGCGGCGGCTCCGATCACCCTCGACGAGGAGCGTGTGGTCGAAGTCGAACCGACGCTCGCGTCTCCGGGGTTCCTAGTGCTCGCCGATTCGTTCTACCCGGGCTGGCAGGCGACGGTGGACGGCGCGCCGGCCCCGATTCTGCCCGCGAATCACCTGTTCCGCGCGGTGCCCGTCCCGGCTGGCAGGCACCGCGTGCGCTTCGAGTACCGACCTTGGAGCTTCACGCTGGGCGCAGGTGCCAGCCTGGCGAGCCTGGCAGTGATCATCTTTCTGCTGCGGCCTGGACGCGAGGCGAGCAGCCGCACGCTCACCCCGACATCCGCACCGGCTCGAGCCGCTCGCCGAGCGTAGCGGGGCGCTCGCGCGTGAGGCGTACGCCCGTATCGATGAGCGGGCGCTCGAGGAGGACGAACATGACGAACGCGATGAGCTGGGTGATGGCCATCACCGCGAGGTACACGATCACGAAGCTCCCCGGCCCGATCCGATGCGTGGGGGCC
This sequence comes from Deltaproteobacteria bacterium, assembly GCA_005888095.1. Taxonomy (GTDB): domain Bacteria; phylum Desulfobacterota; class Binatia; order DP-6; family DP-6; genus DP-3. Next base: position 2,389 of record VBKF01000014.1, read on the forward strand.
GTCGACCCGAACCGATCGACCAGCCAGAGGAGCACGAACGGGTGGATCAGGTAGGTTCCGTAGGAGGTGCGAGCGAAGGGGTACCAGAAGCCGTGAGCGAAGAAGCGGGTGACGCGGTTCGGAAGGAAAAGGCAGTTGAGGACCAGCAGCCCGGCGCCGAGCGCCATGATCGAGAACTGCCAGACGACGGCGAAGCAGCCGGTCTCCTGGAGGCCGCCGTACAGCCACACGAAGCCGATCAGGACTGCCGCAGCGATCCAAAGCCCGTGCCCCACCCGCTCGCAGAACGCACGCAGCCGGGCGTGATCCACGACGTAGAAGAAGGCGATGACCACACCCACGAATACCTCGTCGAAGCGGTTGTGGGAGTAGTAATAGAACCCCTCCATGAGCACGATGCGCGGATTGACTGCGTACTGGACCGCGCGGCCGACGAGCGGAAGCAGGCCCGCGGCGACGAGCAGCGCGCACCGCACGGTGGTCTTGCGGCACCGGAAGATCAGCCAGAGAAGCGGCGGCAGCATCAGATAGAAGTGCTCCTCGAGGCACAGCGACCAACCCCACGTCATGATGTTCGGCCGTCCCGGCGGGATGAGGTAGTTGTTCAGGTAGACGTA
>VBKF01000015.1 GCA_005888095.1 Deltaproteobacteria bacterium
GGAAAAGATTGCCCTCGACCTCGGGCAGGGTGCTGCCTAACCACGCGTTGGAGCGGACCGCCGCATGAGCAGCTCGTTGTCACGGCGGGCGTTCGAGGGCGGCGGCTGCTCAACGCTCGGTCGTTAGGCGGCGAAGGGCTGCCATGGCCGGAAGATAGGATGAGCCACCGCGCGCCCTGGGAATGTTTGTTCGCAAAGGAGCAGCGCAGCCGCTGCCTTCCCGGCAAGAAACCGCGCACGGACCACGAGTATTTCGAGATTCTATCCCTCTGCATCCTGCAGGCTGGCCTGAGCTGGGCCAGCGTGCGCAGGAGCTGGCCGCGCTACCGCAGCGCGTTCCTCAACTTCGAAATTGCCAAGCTCGCACATGTAGCTCCTGGAGCGCTTCTCCGCAGGCCGGGCGCGCTGAGGAACCGGAAGAAGGTCGCGGCCCTTGTTGCGAACGCGCAGGAGTTCGAGCGCATCCGCGCAGACCACGGCACGTTCGCGCGTTACCTCCGTACTGTCAAATCGGAAAAGGATGCATGCACAATGCTGCAGGAGCGCTTCAGGCACGTGGGCCCCTACACCGCCGAGTTCTACCTTCACTGCGTGGGGCAGTCCGTATACGCTCGCTGACCGTCGCCGCCTAACAAGCGGTTGAAGCCGACGCGTATGAAACGGCACAAGATCCGGCGAGCAACGGTGGGCGCGCGGCTTAACCGCAGTCGTTAGCTGGCGAAGACAGACCATGGGATGCGTTCTCAAGGGCGCGCGGGTAGCGACGGGGCCACGCACCGGGAGCACGAAGAGCGCGATCTCATCGAGCCATCGAGCAACGCCTCGAGGCGGCCCGGCAGGACCCGGGCGGCGACGGCCAGGCCGGGTGCCAGAAGCTGCTGAGCGCGGAGCGGCTGCGATCAGGGGACGGAAGGGCAACGAAAATCCACCCTTGCTGTCACGCGGCCGCCCGACGTAGCCTAGTTGCGAGATGGTCGGCATGCGGCGCGTCGTCGAGGGATGGGGCGATGCTAGGCCGGCCGCGATCACGCGGGCCCCGCGACCGGCGCTGCGCCCCTTCATCAGCGTCGTCTGGGTGTCGGACGAACACGGCGCCGCCGACGGCGACGCGAGCGACCGCGAGCGCATGCTCGGAAGCGGAGCGACCCACCTCGTGTTCCGGCTCTCCGATCACCCGGTACGGCTCTACGACAACGTCACCGACCGGACCGCAACCAGCATGGGCTATGCCGTGGTCGGTGGCGCCCGGGCGACGTTCTACCTCCGCGACACGCCCCGGCCCGTCCGCACCGTCGGAGCCCGGCTTCTGCCCGGTGCCGCGGCGCTGCTCTTCTGCGCGCCCGCCGACGAGCTCGCCGGCCGTCACACCCCCCTGGTGGACTTGTGGGGCCGATCGGCGGTCGAAGCGCGCGAGCGCCTCCTCGAGGCCGCCCACCCCGAGCGTCAGCTCGACCTCTTCGAGGCGCTGCTCGCAGCCCGGCTGCCGCAGGTCCGCGGCCTGCACCCGGCCGTCGCGCACGCGCTCGCGCGCTTCCCCACCACCGGCGACGTCGGAGCGGTGGTCGACGAGACCGGCTACAGCCATCGGCGGTTCGTCGCCCTGTTCCGCGGGGCGGTCGGGCTCCCGCCGAAGCTCTACTGTCGCGTCCTCCGGTTTCAAGACGCGCTCCGCTTGCTCGCCACCCGGCCGCCACTGCCGCTCGCTGATGTCGCGCTGGCCGCTGGCTACAGCGACCAGCCGCACTTGAACCGCGAGTTCCGCGAGCTCGGCGGGGTCTCCCCGAGCGAGTATCGCGCCGTGGCGCCGGCCTCGCTGCTGCACGTCCCCTTGCCAACCAGGTCAATTCCGTCCAAGACGCGCAGCGCGGGCCGACGCATGATCGGGTCCGAAAGGAGGATCCCATGAAGGTCCACGAGCTGTTCGCGTATCTCCACGTGAAGGACGCGGCCAAGGCCATCGAGTTCTACAAGCAGGCGTTCGGCGCCGCGGAGAAGTTCCGCCTGAGCGAACCGGGCGGCCGGATCGGCCACGCCGAGCTGGTCTTCAACGGCAGCACCCTGATGCTGTCGGACGAGTTCCCGGAATACGGCATCCGGGGACCCCAGACGAATGAGGGAACGAGCGTGACGATCCACCTCCACGTCGACGACGCCGACGAGGTGATGAAGCGCGCCGCCGCCGCCGGGGCCGTGATCGAGCGCGATCCCCAGGACCAGTTCTGGGGCGAGCGTTCGGGGATACTGCGCGATCCGTTCGGCCACCGCTGGAACATCGGGCACCACATCGAGGACGTGTCGTTCGACGAGATGCAGCAGCGGTACGCGAAGATGATGGAGCGCGCGTAGCGCAGGAGAAAGGAGGAAGGCGATGGAAGCTCACGACGTTCTCGCGGCGCTGGATGGGCACCCCATCTGGATGACGGAAGACGGCACAGCGTCCTTCTGGAGGCTCGCGTCGTTCAATAAGGGCATGGTTTGGGTCGGGCGCTACTCCGGGGAGTCCCCCTGGGAGCGTCATCCCGACGGGGACGAGTTCCTCTACATCGTCGAAGGAGAGGTCGAGGTCGTCGTGCTGACGGACGAGCGTCCCGTCCAGACCACCGTGCGAGCCGGCTCGATCTTCGTCGTGCCGCGGGGACGCTGGCACCGTCAGCTCGCGCGGGCGGCGGTGATGCAGCTCGGCGTGACGACGGGGCGGGTCGAGCATTCGACCGCAGAGTACCCGGGGCGCGATTCCTGAGGCCGGGGGCGGTGGGGCGCTACGCCGCGCGTGACAGGTTCTCGCGGCCAAAGGCCGCCCTTGCGCGCGCGGTGTTAGCCCCATGGTAGAGGCGGCGCCGGCCGAAACCGGCTAGCAGAGCGATTCGCGAAGATTGAACGGCTAGGAGTCAGCTAACCCGTGCTTGCAGCGGACGGCGCTGCGCGCCGCCGCTGAACCACCGAGTCGTTATACGCACGAGGGCTGAGTGAACAAAAAGGCCAGTGGTTTGCTTGACCTTGGAAGGAAGCGTCGCGCGGAGCGTTGGCGGCGTTATGCCTGCATCGGAGACTTTCACGGCGGAGCTTACGAGTGTGAATTTGTGTCGCCCTACACGAAGTCAGCCGGGAACGTAGACGCGAACGTGATGGTGCTGTTGCAGGATTGGGCGTCGGAGGATGTTCTCGCCGGGCCGTTTCTGCCTGACCGTGTCGAGCACGGCTACGATCCGGCCCGCGGTACGAATCGACGGCTGAAGCAGCGGCTCTCGACGCACCTCGGGTTAGAACTCAAGGACATTTATGCGACGAACGTCTTTCCCTTCGTGAAGCGTGGAGCCCAGAATGCTCCTGTTCCGATGCGGGATCTCGTTCGAGTGGCCCGGGAGTTTGCGCTGCCGCAGATCGAGATCGTCAGCCCCATCCTTGCGATCTGCCTCGGTCGGGCGGCGTTCGCGGCGGTTGTCAGAGCCATGGGTCAACGGCCGCCAGCGACCATCGATGCGTCGATTCGGACGCCGGCGCGAATGGGATCCACACAGGTGTGGTGTCAGGCTCATACGGGGTCGATTGGCACGAACAATCGGAACAAGGGGGGCATCGACCGAGTGTCTCAGGATTGGGCGGCGATGGCGATGTCTAACTCGGCGATGGACCCGCCCGGCTTGAGCTGTGGTGGTCACCGCGCAAGAATCTGCGCCGGCGGGTCATCGCCAGGTCGTTAGGCAGCAAGAAGAACGAGAACACGCTTCAGGAGCCTACGAGATGAGTGATACCCCCGTCGCGTTTGATCAGATCAATCTCATCGTGGAGAACATGGACGCCACGATCGCCTTTTATTCAAGGCTGGGTCTCTGTGTTCCGCCGGCGTCTGTCTGGCCTCCCGGCAGTGGAGCGCGCCATACAGAAGTGGCCATGCCAAACGGCGTACGGTTGGAGTTCGATAATCACGAAATGGTGCGAATTTGGCACCCAGACTGGATTCCGCGCGACGGCGTGACTCGAGCTGTGCTGGGATTTTCGTTGCCGTCTCGCGAAGCGGTTGATGCGCGTTACGCCGAGCTGACGTCGGCGGGTTATTTTGGTCGGCAACCGCCTCACGATGCCTTCTGGGGAGCTCGTTACGCCATCGTGCAAGATCCGGACGGCAATCACGTGGGACTCATGAGCCCGAAGGACCCTCAGCGCCAATTCACGCCGGTGCCATGATCTTCGCGACCGTGGTTCCGCACGACATGCAGGCTCTTTGGGCGGTTATGGCAAGGTGCTTGCTGCCTAACAAGCAGGAGCGGGCTGGCCGTGACGGCACGGCGAAGTCGCGAGGGCGCGGTCAGCCGGCCGCTCAGCGTCCGATCGTTAGACGGTCGCTGTGAGTTGAGCGATATGAGACACGGGGTGGCACGGATGGGGACCTTCTACGTTAAGTGCAGGATCGAGAACCCTGTCGACAGGGCGCGGTCGGTGGTGCTCCAGAAGGTCTTGGTGGATACGGGAAGTGAGTTCAGCAGGGTGCCCGAGAAATCGCTGGAGAGGATCAACGTCCCGCGTGAGAAGAA
>VBKF01000016.1 GCA_005888095.1 Deltaproteobacteria bacterium
TCACCACCACCGCGACCAGCGCGAGCGGCACGACGAGCTCGCCGGTCGGGACGGCGCCCGGCGCGGGCCGGGCGGTGAGCGCGGCGGTGGCCACGGGCTAGCGTGCCTCTCCCGCCGCGGCGCCGCGCAGCGAGTAGATGTAGGCGAGGATCTCCGCCACCGCGCGGTAGAGCGCGGGCGGGATCTCCGCGCCGAGCTTGACGGACTTGAAGAGCGCGCGGGCCAGGGCGCGGCGCTCGACGATCGGCACGCCGGCCGCGCGCGCCGCGTCCTTGATCTTCTGCGCGAGCTCCCCGGCGCCCTTGGCGACCACCTGCGGGGCGGCCGTCTCGCTGGCGCGGTAGCGGAGCGCGACGGCGACGTGCACCGGGTTGGTGAGCACCACGTCGGCGCGCTTCACCTCGGTCAGCATGCGCCGGCGCGCGATCTCGCGGTGCGCGCGCCGGAAGCGCCCCTTCACCTGCGGGTTGCCCTCGGTCTCCTTGTGCTCCTCCTTGACCTCGTGGCGGCTCATCTTGAGCGACTGCTCGTGCCGCCGGCGCTGCCAGAGGTAGTCGAGCCCACCGAGCACCGCGAGCGCGACGGCCATGGTGAGGAAGAGGCGGCGGAGGCCGGCCCCGGTGAAGCCGAGGATCTCCGCGGGCATCATGCCCGAGGCGCCGATCGCCTCGGCGCCGGTGCGCAGGAGCACGCGGTAGGCGACGGTGGCAACGACCGCGATCTTGGCGACGGCCTTCACGAGGTTCATCGCACCGTTCGCGGAGAAGATGCGCTTCAGGCCGTTCGACGGACTGATGCGCCCCGGATCCGGGAGGAGGAGCTCCGGGTTCACCGACCACCCGACCTGCGCGACCACCGCGCCGGCGCCGACCACCGCCGCGGCCAGGCAGAACGGGGCGAGGAGGCCGCCGAACGTGAGCAGCGTGCGCACGATGAGCGGCCCGACCGGGTCGTCGTGCGCCGCGACCGGACCGCTGGCGGCGAGCAGCCCGGCGAGCGCCGTCCGGCTCCGCGCGAGCGCCGCCGGGGCGCCCCACGAGGCGAGCGCGAGCGCGGCGAGCAGGACCGCCACCGGCGCCACCTCGGGCGAGAGCGCCACCTGGCCGTGCTTGCGAGCCTCCTCGCGCCGGCGTGGAGTGGCTCTCTCTGTCCGGTCGCCGGCCTCAGGCATGCGCGAGTCCCACGAGGCCTCTGACCAGGCCGGCGAGCGCCGGCTCGAGCTCGGTGAAGCGCGCGGCGAGGAGGCGGATGGTGAACGGCAGCGAAGCGCCGAGCACGAGGAGTCCCACGCCGACGTTCACCGGGAAGCCGACGACGAACACGTTCAGCTGCGGGATCGTCCGCGCCAGCACGCCGAGGGCGCCGTTGGTGAGGAGGAGGACGATCAGGACGGGCGCGGCGATGCGCGCGCCGAGCACGAAGAGGCTGCCGGCCAGCTCGATCGCGCGGCCCACACCCGCCGCCGCGAGGCCCACCGCCCCGGGCGGGGCGGTCCGGAAGCTCTCGAGCAGCGCGCGGATCAGCAGGTGATGCGCGTCGAGCACGAGGAAGGCGAGCAGCGTCATCAGCTGCTGCCACTGGGCGATGATCGTCACCTGCGCATGCGACTGCGGGTCGATCAGGTTGGCGATGCCGAAGCCCATCTGGATGCCGGTGAGCTGGCCGCCGAGCTGCACGCCGGCGAAGATGAACTGGGCGACGAGGCCGAGGAGCACGCCGAGCGCCGACTCGGCGGCGAGCATGCCGCCGAGCGACCAGAGATCGGCTGGCGGCGTGAACGGGGCGGCCCCCACGGCCGGCACCAGCGCCGCGGCGAGGATCGCGGCCAGCGCCACGCGCACGCGCACCGGCACCAGGAGGTGGCCGAGCACGGGCGCGGCGAGCACGAGGCCCGCGACGCGCGCGAGGACGAGGAGCCAGAGGGTCGGGTCGGGCACCGTCATGGTCAGCGCACGTAGTCGGGCAGGCTCTGGAAGAGCGTCGTGGTGAAGGTGATGAGACGGGCGAGCATCCACGGGCCGAAGAGCACCAGCGCGGCCGCCGTCGCGACGATCTTCGGGATGAAGGTGAGCGTGATCTCGTTGATCTGGGTGAGCGCCTGGAAGATGCTGACGCCGAGGCCGGCGACGAGCCCGAAGAGCAGGACGGGCCCGGCGAGCGCGAGGGTCAGCTCGAGCGCGCTGCGGCCGACGGCGATGACAGTCTCGACGGTCATCGGAAACTCTGCACCAGCGAGCCGGTCAGCACGTTCCAGCCGTCGACCAGGACGAAGAGCATCAGCTTGAACGGCAGCGAGATGAGGACGGGCGGCAGGGTGATCATGCCCATCGAGGTCAGGACCGACGCGACCACCATGTCGAGGATCAGGAACGGCACGTAGATGAGGAAGCCCATCTGGAAGGCCGTCTTCAGCTCCGAGATGAGGAACGCGGGCAGCAGCGCCTGCGGCGGGACGTCGTCGGGGTTCTGGGGGCGCGCCGCGCCCGTCGCGCCGACGAAGAGCGCCAGGTCCTTCTCGCGCGTCTGGCGGAGCATGAAGCGGCGGAGCGGGTCGTAGGCGCGCCCGAGCGCCTCGGTGTCGGCGATCTCGGCGCGCTGCCAGGGCGCCAGCGCCTTCTCCTGCATCTCGCGCAGCGTCGGCAGCATCACGAAGAAGGTGAGGAAGAGCGCGAGCGACACGATCACCTGGTTCGGCGGCATGCTCTGCGTGCCGACCGCCTGGCGGAGGAAGGAGAGCACGATCACGATGCGCACGAAGGCGGTGAGCGTGATCAGGATCGCCGGCGCCAGCGAGAGCAGCGTGAGCAGCGCGACGATCTGGACCGACGTCGAGGCGTGCTCGCCGCCGATCTGGAGCGAGATCGCGGGGAAGTTCACGCCTGCTCCCCGCCGTCCTTGGTGCCGCCGCGCGTGCCGCCGAGACGCGCGACCAGCGAGACCTGGTCGCCCGCGAGCCCGAGGAGGAGGCGCTCGCCGTCCACCTCGACGAGGGTGAGGAAGCGCTTCGCCCCGAGGTAGCGGCTGGTCACGAGCTGGATGCGCGCCGCACCGGACTCGCCGCCGTGCACGCCGCGGAAGACCCTCCGGATGAGCTCCCTCACTTGAGCCCCGCCAGCCGCTCCGACGGGCTGATCACGTCGGTCAGCCGCACGCCGAACTTGTCGTTCACCATCACCGCCTCGCCGCGCGCGATCGGCTTCCCGTTGACCAGCACGTCGAGCGGCTCGCCGGCGAGCTTGGCGAGCTCGATCACGGAGCCCGCGCCGAGCTGGAGCAGCGTCCGCAGCGGCAGCCGCGTCCGTCCGATCTCCACGGTCACCTCGAGCGGGATGTCGAGCAGCAGCTCGAAGTTCCTCGGTGTCTCGCCCGTCTCCGTGCCCATCTCGTCCGCCATGCCTTCCGCCCCCCTTGGCCTGGGTTAGATCCGGCCGGTCACCCGGACCGCGTTGCTGCCGCTCGCCACGCCCGGCGCTCCCAGGAACCGTGCCCGTCCCGCGACGCGCACCACGACGGGCCCTTCCCGGCCGGTGCGGAGCGGGATCAGGTCGCCCGTCTTGAGGGCGAGCACCTCGCGCAGGCTCATCAGATGCGAGCCGAGGTCGGCCGACACCTCGCACTCGGCGTCCGCCAGCGCCGCGCGCAGGCGCTCCGCCCAGCTCGCCTCGGCCGCCCCGCCCGCCTCCTCGCCGCTCGCGACCGCACGGCGGAGCCGCCCGCGTACCGGATCGAGCGCGGCGTTCGCGAAGCAGAGCGAGAGCCGGCCGTCCTCGCTGCCGTCGAGCAGCACGTCCACGTCGAGCCGCACGACGAGGTCCTGCGCGCCGACGATGGTCGCGAACTGCGGGTTCGTCTCGGAGCGCACGAAGGCGCACTCGACCGGCTCGACCGGCCGCCACGCCTCCGCGAAGGCGCGCAGCACCTGCGCCCCGAGCCGCTCGAGGACCCGCTGCTCGATCGCCGAGAAGTCGCGCGCCGCGAGCTTCGTCGGGCGTCCGAGGCTCCCGCCGAAGAGCGTCTGGAGGAGGCCGCCCGCGAGCGCCGGGTGAACGACCAGCATCCCCTGACCGCGCAGCGGCGCCATCCGGAAGAGCTGCAGGCTCACGGGCTGCGGCAGCCGGCTCGTGAAGGTCACGAGCCGCTCGAGCTCGAGCGCACTCACGCGCACCTCGGGCATCTGCCCGAAGAGCGTGCCGAGGGCGCGGCGGAGGTTGCGTGCGAGGCGGTCGGCCACGCGCTCGAGCCCCGGCAGCCGCCCGCGCAGCGTCACCTCCTGGTTGGCGAGGTCGAGGGTACGCACGCCGCCGCGCACGCCGCCCGCGTCGCTGCCCGCGGGGATCGCGCCGTCGGCGACCCCCTTGAGCAGCGCGTTGACCTCGTCCTGTGAGAGTATGTCGGACACGGCGGTCCTACTGGACGATGAACTCCGTGAAGTAGACGGCCTTCACGAGGTCGTGGTTGATGGCGCGGTTGATGCGGTTGATGATCTCGTCGCGCAGCAGAGCCTTGCCCTGCGGCGTGCGGATCTCCGCGAACTGCTTGCTGGTGAAGAGCGTGAGCAGGAGGTCGCGCACCTGCGCCTGGCGGGCGGTGAACTCGTCCGGCACGCGCGTTGGCGATGAACGGCTCGAGGGCGAGGAGCGCGCCGACCGACGGCTTCGACTCCACCACCTGATCCTTCGCCTCGGCCTTCTTGCCGGGCAGCAGCCGCAGGTACCATGCCGCCCCCGCGCCGCCGGCCACGAGGACGACCAGGCCCACGACGAGCAGCAGCTTTCCCTTCCCGCTCTTCGGCGGCGCCTCGGCTTCGGCCGCCGTGCTTTCCTCGGCCATCGCTTCCTCCCCACGCGCGCTCGGGCGCGCGGGAGGGTCAGCAACCGATATGCCAGGAACGGTGGAGGACGGTGCGAGGCTACGCGCGCCGATGGCGCGCGGCGGACGGGGGCGCGGTCAAGAGTTTGCCCCCGCCGCGAGGGGCGGGTCGGATTCGTGACGGGACAGATGTTTGGAGGGGTGCTACGGGAGAACTGCGGAGGGGAAGCGGGACGGGGTAGCCTTGAGGGGTTCCGATGACGTCTATGCTCCGACGAGCGCGCTCGGGGGGGAGTCGGGGACGAGCGTGCCGACGAGGCGGAGCGCCCGAGCGGGGTTCCCGCGCTCGACGCGGCGCTGCGGCCGCGGCAGCCAGATCACCGGCCAGTCGGGCGACCCACTGGCGCGCAGGATGAACCGGTCGTGCGGCGAGGCCTAGGACGCCTCGGCCTCGCTCATGAGCTCCCCGCCCGAGAGGCGAATCATCTCCGCGCGAGGTCGTGCCGCGCAAACGCTCTGCGCATGAGCGGCGGGCTCGCCCCTGCCTCGCAACCGGCTGCGCCGGGGCCGCGCTCCGTCGAGTCGGCACGGGCACCATTCGGACCAGCCCGCGCGCCCGCATTTCCATGGTGCAAACCGCTACCAGGCGCAGGCGACTGCGAACGCCGATGGCCGTGGACCGTCCGCGGTCGCGGACCGCTGCGAGCCGCCGTGCATGCGCGATTAGGACAACTTCGGGCACGGCGGTATTTGTCTTGACTGGTAGCGACCCGCATTGGTATGAGTCTCTGCGCGCCACCGCGCGCCGGGAGCCACGCCTACGGATCCGCACAGCCTACTCGCACTCGAGCACGAGATTCCCCCGTCCGCGCCCGAGGTGCCCCCGCCCTTCGCCCGCAGCGCGCCGTCCGCTGATCGCCCTCGGGCGCCGTCCCCTTGGGGGAAGGCGGGGACGTGTGGATGGTTCTCGTCGCCGGCCGGGCGAGCGACGCCCTCGCGCAGGAGGCGGCTGCTCGCCCAAACTACGCAAGATCTCCAAATCGACGGAGGCAACGAAAGTGAAGTGGTTCTCCAAGATCGTGCTGTCGTGCGCGCTCGCCTCGCTCGCGGTTGTCTCCGTCCGGACGAAGTCCATCGGGAGCGAATCCGCAGACGTTAGCCCGGCCACCTTCGGAGCTGTCTGCGACGGTCGAAGAGACGACGGGGCGGCCTTCCAGGCGGCCCTCGACTTCGTCGCGCAGCGGGGCGGCGGCAGCGTCTTGCTCCCCGCCGCCACCTGTTTCATCGACCGCACCCTGGTCGTTGGCGACCGCACGACCATCCGCGGCTCCGGTCCCCTTTCGATCCTGGTGCGAGGCAACACCTCGAGCGTCGGGCCGCTCTACCAAGGGCCGACCAATTGCGAGACCAACGTCGGCTTCACCGGCCGTGCGCTGTTCATGAACTCGCGGTACAACTGCGGGAACCGAGGCATCATCCTCTCTTCCTTTGCCATCGATGGCAGCCGCGTGACGGACGTTCCCCTCTCGGTGCTCATCGCCTTCTCGGCGATCGCGGACACCCACATCGATAGCCTCTCCATCGTCGGCGCCGCGCAGGACGCCATCTTCTTCAAGAACGGCGGTGTGAACACTTCGATCACCAACACCACCATCGACGGCTTCAACATGCGTTGGGGCAATGGAGCCGGGATCCACATCGAGATGTGGGCCAACGCGAACCTGCCGACCGATCCGGCGACGCCGGTCCTGATCAGCAACAACCGGATCGTTGTCAGGGGCCTGAACTTCTGCACCGGCGGCCCCGCGTCGGAGAACCTGCGCAAGCCCTGTGACGGCGACGCTCAGTGCGCGAGCGGAAAGTGCGGAGACGGTGCCGTTTATGCGATCAACGCCGGCAAGCCCGGAGGCGCGTCCAGCCCGGGCCCGGGGGCCGCGGTCATCATCAGCAACAACCAAGTCGAGCTGACGAACCGCCATTATGGGATTGGCTCTTTCTTCAGCGCGTACACGCAAATCGAAGGTAACCGGATCGCCGCGATCAAGTCCGCCACGGCATGGAGCGGCCTGTCCACCGGCATCGTCTGTACCGGCAACACGGGAACCGAGATCGTGAAGAGCAACGAGCTCGACAGCATGGGACTGCCCGACGACGGCCGCGGTATCCTGCTCACCGGCGGCACCACCCAGGCCGCGGTGCTCGGCAATGCCATCGTGAACCGCTCGGCGCGATGGAACCTCGCGATGCTCGAGATCCGGGGGTACACGTCGGCCTTCGAGATAGGGAACAACTCCATCACGGCCGGCAGCGGCTCGCACGGGCTCGTCATCGGTGCCTGCGGCGACGGACGCACCTCGGGTGGGATCGTCCACAACAACCTCGTCAGCATGCCGGGCATCGTCGGCACGGTCTTCCGACCGATCGTCCTCCGCAATGCGACCAACATCACTCTGACCGATAACGTCACCTCCCCCAGTGTCCCCGTAGCACTGCAGTGTCCGCCAGCGACATGAGCGCGCGAAGGGAAGGCCGATCACTGCCCCCCGCCATGTGGGCTGCGGTTGGGTAAACGACTAGTTGTAGGTAGGGTCAGGAAGCGAGATGGGCGGTAACCGAGAATGCGGTGCTGAGGAGGCGGGGCGGCGGCTACGTTCCCGGTGTCGAGCGAAGGTGGCGGCGGAGGTCCTGTTCGGACGATGGCGCGCTCGCCCCCGCAAACCGGGAATGCTGGGCTGACGCAGGCGCCGGGGGCTCGTTGGACGCTACGGCCGCAACGGCGAACAGACCGTCGGCCGCCATCTTCCTGGCAAGCCGGCGTGCACCTTCCGCGTTCAGGTGCAGACGATCGGCGAACATCGATGTGTCAGCGATCGCATCCGCGTAGTCCCACACCTTTCGAGGTGCGACCACCTGCTCCACGGCCTGCACGAACTCCGGCCAGTTCTGCATCTTCGCCAGGTGATCCGGCAGGTAGGGCGTCAGCACGACGCGAACCGCGATGTCCTTCGCCTCGGCGGCACGCACCAGCCGCCCGAGCGCTTCCAGGTTGTCGGGTCTCGCCTCGAGCCGGAACGGCGCCTCGTGCCGTGCCGCTTCCAGCACTGCCGCCGAGATGCGGTAGCGATTCACCCAGTCCTGGTCGTCTCGACCTGCGTAGAAGAGCGAGCGCAGCGCCAGCTCATTGTCGTATCCATACAGATTGAGGATGCGGGTGGCTCGCCGCTCACCCGGGACGAGCGCGGCGGCGAGCGCGTCGAGCCGCGCCGAGTCGCGCCAGTGCAGACGGAGGTTGTCGAGCATCTCATCGGGCGAGGGGACGTTCGACGCCTCGACGAGCAGCAGCCGTGGCGCACGGTTGTGCTCGAGGTAGTCGAGGACGAGCGCCTCGCAGAGATGGGTCGAGAGCC
>VBKF01000017.1 GCA_005888095.1 Deltaproteobacteria bacterium
AGCCCTTGTCCTGCGCCGGGATGAAGCCCGTCGGGATGGTCCGGAACCCGACCACGATGAGACCGAGCAGCAGGGCATAGGTGGTGAGCGCAAGGGCGGGTCGGCGTACCAGGCGGCCGACGGCCCCTCCGTAGCGATGACTGGTCCGGTCGAACACCCGGTTGAACGCCCGGAAGAACCGCCCGAACAGGCGATCCCACAGCCGTCCGAGCCAGTCCTTCGCGGCGCCCTCGGGCTGGAGGAGGAGCGCGCACATCGCCGGGCTCAGCGTGAGCGAGTTGAACGCCGACAGTATGGTCGCCACGGCGATCGTGAGCGCGAACTGCCGATAGAACTGGCCCGCGATGCCGCCGAGGAAGGCCGTCGGCACGAAGACCGCCGAGAGACCGAAGGCGATCGCGATGACGGCGCCCGTCACCTCGTCCATGGCTCGGTGCGCGGCCTCGCGCGGCGCGAGCCCCTCGGCGATGTGGCGCTCGACGTTCTCGACCACCACGATCGCGTCGTCGACCACGATGCCGATGGCCAGCACCAGGCCGAAGAGCGAGAGCATGTTGAGCGAGAAACCGAAGGCCTTCATCGCGGCGATTGTCCCCACCAGCGAGACCGGAATGGCCAGCAGCGGGATCAGGCTCGCGCGCCACGTCTGGAGGAACACGAGCACGACGAGGACGACGAGCCCGACCGCCTCGAAGAGCGTGTGGATCACCTCCTTGATCGACTCGCGGACGAACACCGTCGGGTTGTAGACGATCTTGTAGGTGAGCCCCTCGGGGAAGCTCCGCGACAGCTCCTCCATCGTGCGCTCGACCGCCTCCGCCGTCGCCAGCGCGTTGGAGCCCGGCAGCTGCGCGACCGCCATCGCCACCGCCGGCTGGTTATCGAGGTAGCTGTTGACGGAATAGTCGCGTGCCGCCAGCTCGATGCGCGCGACGTCGCGGACGCGCGTGATGCGCCCGTCCATTCCCGTCTTGACGACGATGTTCTCGAACTCCTCGGGCTCGCGCAGCCGGCCGAGCGTCGTCACGGGCAGCTGGAACGCGTGCCCGGGGGGCAGGGGCTGTTGCCCGACGGACCCCGACGCCACCTGCACGTTCTGCTCGCGCAGGGCCTGGATGACGTCGCTGGTCGCGATGTTCCGGCTCGCGAGCCGGCCCGGGTCGAGCCAGACGCGCATGCTGTACTCGCGGAGCCCGAAGAGGTTGACGTCGCCGACGCCCTCGAGGCGCCGGAGCGCGTCGCGCACCCGGATGAGCGCGAAGTTGCCGATGTAGAGCTGGTCGTAGCGCTTGGTGGGCGAGAGGAGGTGCACGACCATCAGGAGGTCGGGGGACGACTTGAGCGTCGTCACGCCGACCCGCCGGACGTCCTCCGGCAGGCGGGGCTCGGCGATCGCGACGCGGTTCTGGACCAGGACCTGCGCCTTGTCGAGGTCGGTGCCGAGCCGGAACGTGATGGTGAGCGTCATCTGGCCGTCGGTCGTGCTCTGCGACGACATGTAGAGCATGTCCTCGACGCCGTTGACCTCCTGCTCGATCGGCGTCGCGACCGTGTCGGCGATGACCTCGGGTGGCGCCCCGGGATACGAGGCCTGCACCACGATGGTCGGCGGCACGACCTCGGGGTACTGGGCGACCGGCAGCGTCCCGTAGGCCAGCCCGCCCAGGATGAGCGTGACGATCGAGAGGACGGCGGCGAAGATCGGCCGGTCGATGAAGAAGCGCGAGATGTTCATCGGTCCGGGATCGTCTCCCGCTGCGCGTCGACCACGAGCCCGGGTCGCACCCGCTGGAGACCGGCCACGACGATCCAGTCCTCCGGCGTGACGCCCTCGCGGACGACGCGCAGGCCGTCCACCAGCGGCCCGATCTTCACGGTGCGGTACTGGGCCTTCTGCTCCCCGTCGACCACGACGACGTACTTCTGCGACTGGTCGCTGCCGATCGCCTCGTCGGGGAGGAGGATCGCGCGATACTGGCCGCTGCCCGGCAGCCGCAGGCGGGCGAAGAGCCCGGGGATGAGGCTCAGGTCGGGATTCGGCAGCAGCGCGCGGCCGACGATCGTCCCCGTGCCACGGTCGACCTGGTTGTCGACGAAGTCCATGACGCCGTCGTGCGGGAACCCTTCCTCGTCGGCGAGCGCCACGTGCACCGGGTTCTTGTAGTCGCGCGAGCTCGGCCGCTGCCCCGTGCGGGCGAGGCGACTGTACTTGAGGAGCGACCCCTCGTCGGCCTCGAAGTACGCATAGATGGGGTCGAGCGACACGATCGTCGTGAGCAGCGTTCCCCGCGTCCCCACGCCGCCGGTGATGAGGTTCCCCTCGGTGACGAGCTTCCGCCCGACGCGCCCGGCGACCGGCGCCGACACGTGCGTGAACTCGACGTCGAGCCGGGCGGCGTCCACGGCCGCTTGCGCTTCCTCGACCGACGCCTCGGCCTGCCGCAGGTTCGACTCGCGGATGTCCGACTCCTCCTGCGAGATGGCGTGGCTCGCGAGCAGGTCCGCCGCGCGCGCGAAGTTCTTCCGCGCCAGCGCGAGCCGGGATTTCGCCAGCTCGACGTCCGCCTCGGCACGGTGCAGCGCGGCCTCATAGGGGCGCGGGTCGATCAAGAAGAGGAGGTCGCCCTTCTTGACGATCGCGCCGTCCTGGAAGTGGATCGACTGGAGGTACCCGCTCACCCGTGGGCGCACCTCGACCGAATCGACGGCGTCGAGACGGGCGGTGTACTCGTCCCACTCGGTGATCTCTCGTGCGACCGGCTGGACGACCTTCACCTTCGGCGGCGGAGGTGCGGGCGCCGGCCGCGCGCCGCACGACGACAGCATGAGCGCGGCGGCGAGCGGTACCCACCTCGCGCGTCGGAGAGGATCATCCTTCGCCGCACTCGTCATCTGATTCGTCCGGGAGAGGCTCGATCTAGCCCGCCACCGACCGCTGTCACAAGTGGGGTGAGCTCTTCGGCCATCGACGGGGGCTCCCGCCCGTGCCAGCACCGCGTCGAGGCGCGCCGATGGATGATCTCGAGCTGACCTATTAGGCGCTGAGGAATGAGAGCAGGTCGGCGTTGACCTGGTCCTTGTGAGTCGAACACAAGCCGTGCGGCGCGCCCTTGTAGACTTTCAGTTGCGCGTTCTTGATCAGCTTGGAGGAAAGCCGGGCAGAGGCGCCGATGGGGACGATCTGGTCGTCGTCGCCGTGAATGATGAGGGTCGGCACGTCGAACTTCTTCAGGTCCGCGGTGAAGTCGGTCTCTGAGAAGGCCTTGATGCAGTCGAAGGCGGCATTGAAACCCGCCAGCATGCCTTGGAGCCAGAACGAGTCCCGTAAGCCTTGCGAGACCTTGGCGCCCGGGCGGTTGGCGCCGTAGAACGGCGCGCTGAGGTCCTTGAAGAACTGCGAGCGGTCGGCGAGGACACCGGCGCGGATCTGATCGAACGCCTCCATCGGCAAGCCGCCGGGATTGGCCGCCGTCTTGAGCATCAGCGGCGGCACCGCGCCGATCAGCACGGCCTTGGCGACACGCTTCGTGCCGTGGCGGCCGATGTAGCGGGCGACCTCGCCGCCGCCCGTGGAATGGCCGACATGGATCGCGTTCTTCAGGTCGAGCGTTTCGACGAGCGCCGCGAGGTCGTCGGCGTAGGTATCCATGTCGTTGCCATTCCAGGGCTGGCTGGAGCGGCCGTGACCGCGACGGTCATGGGCGATGCAGCGGTAGCCGCGGGAGGCCAGAAACACCATCTGGTCTTCCCAGGCGTCCGCAGTCAGCGGCCAGCCGTGACTGAAGACGACTGGCTGCCCGGTTCCCCAGTCCTTGTAATAGAGGTCGATGGGCGTGGAGTTTTCCCGACCGACGGTGACGCTGCTCATCACACTCCTCCTTCTGTTCGTCGTGTGAATCCGATTGTCGGGGGCTACGCGACTCGTCTGAGCCGCGGGAGAATGACCTGATGCCGGGACCCGCTGCCGTCACGACGTACCGACGACTTTCGCTCGGCTGTGGCTTCCACCCATTGCCGGAGACCGCGCCGGATGTACGCGGGATCGAAGCTCAGCGAGTCGCAGATGGCGATGAACGTGAAGGGGCCGTCGGTGTCGTCGGACGCGAACCAGCCGTCCACCTCCGCGAAGAGACGCCGGGCTCGCGGGTCCGCGACGCCCGCCCACCGCTGGAAGGTCAGGACAGCGTCCGCCAGGACCGCGACCTGCAGGCGCTTCTCGGGCTGAATCCGGGCCCCGCCGAAGGGCCTGTCACCGAGCTGCTCAGGCAGGATGGTGTCTGGCGCGAGCTCAGGCTCTGGAAGGTGCATTGTCCGACCTCCTTGGTTCCAGG
>VBKF01000018.1:0-359 GCA_005888095.1 Deltaproteobacteria bacterium
GAGCTCGGCCGGAATCCCGTGCCCGGTATCGGCGACCGCGACGTCCACCGCCGTGGAGCCGACCGAGCCCGAGATCCGAATCGCCTTGCGTGGCGAGTCGGCCACCGCATCACGCGAGTTCGTCAACAGGTTGATGAAGACCTGCTCCAGCTGAATCGCGTTCCCTACGACCACCGGCTCGTCCGGACCCAGATCGAGCGTGATCTCGACCTCGCGCAGCCGGAGCTGCTCGCGCATGAGGGACAGCGCCCGCTCGATCACCTGCCTTAAGACGATCAGCTCGCGGCTGACGGGGGCCGCCCGTCCGAACGTGGGCAAGTGCGAGATGATCTCCGTGGCCTTGCGGACCTGCTGCATGG
>VBKF01000018.1:413-3631 GCA_005888095.1 Deltaproteobacteria bacterium
CGAGCTCCATGAGGTCGACGGCATTGCCCACGAACAAGCCGATGTTGTTGAGCGGATTGTTGAGCTCGTGGGCGACGCCGGTGGTCAGCTCGCCGAGCGTGGCGAGCTTGCCGGCCTGGACGAGCTGCTCCTGTTTGTCGCGCAGCTCCTGTTCGCGCCGCTGCATCTCGGCCGTGGTCTCCTGCAGGTCCCCCATGATGTGAATCATGGCCTTGCGGCTTGCCTCGAGACGCAGCTTGTCCTGGTAGGAGTCCTGCAGGATATGCAGTAGAGCCCGCCGCGAATTGTCGAGCCGCTCCGTCTGACGGGCCAGTCGCCGGCGGTCCTGCTCATAGTCGGCCAGGATGTGCAGCATGGCCTTCCGCTGGTCGGCGAGGCGCTTGTTGGACTCGTTCAAGTCGCCCGCGATGTGGAGCATCGCGCGGCGCTGGTCGTCACGTTTCCGCAGGTGGCGCTCCAGCGTCTCCACCTGCGCGCGGAGTCGGGTTTCAGCCGTCGCAGCCACCCCGGGCCCTGTGACCATCGGCCGATGATTCTCTGTCACGACGTCCGGCATCGCGATCACACGCTCCCAGCCATCAGCCTCGCGACTTCTTTCCGTTGACTCTCCAGCTCCTTCTCGAGAGCGATCATCTTCAGCTCCCGGCCGACGACCACTTCCTCGAATTTCTCGAGGTCCAAGATCTTCTCTTGCAGCTCGCTCTTGGACTTCTCCAGATCGCGAACTACCTGTTCGTACTCGCGCATGTCACGCAAGATGCCGATGGCGCCGATCACGTTGCCGTCCGGGTCGCGCAGCGCGGAGGCGTTGAGGGTGGTGGGGATCACCTCTCCGCTGGCGCTCCGCGGGTTGAGCCGGGCGTTGCGGGTGACACCCCGCTCCACAACCTCCCGCAACGCCGCCGTGAACTCCCGCGTCTCCGCGGAGCTGATGAACCGCGAGAGCGACTGCTCGAGGAGCTCGTCCTGGCGAAACCCCAGCAACTGGGAAACCGCGTCGTTGGCTTGCAGGATTTTCCCCTCGAGGTCCGACACGAACACGGGGTCCGGAGCGTTCTTGATCAAGCTCTCGGCGTACGCCCGGGCTTTGTCCAGCTCCCGCATGTCCCGCAGGATGCCGATGCCGCCGATCACCTTGCCGTCCGGGTCGCGCAGCGCGGAGGCGTTGAGGGTGGTGGGGATCACCTCTCCGCTCGCGCTCCGCGGGTTGAGCCGGGCGTTGCGGGTGACACCCCGCTCCACGACCTCCCGCAGCGCCGCCGTGAACTCCCGCGTCTCCTCGGGGCTGATGAAGCGCGACAGCGACTGCTCGATCAGCTCATCTGGGCGGAAGCCGAGCAGCGCGGACACCGCGTCGTTGGCCTGCAGAATCTTGCCCTCGAGGTCGGACACGAACACGGGGTCCGGAGCGTTCTTGATCAAGCTCTCGGCGTAGGCCCGGGCCTTGTCCAGCTCCCGCATGTCGCGCAGGATGCCGATGACGCCGATCGCGCGACCGTTGGGATCGCGCAATGCGGAGGCGTTCAAGCTCGTAGGAATGACCTCGCCGCTCGCGCTGCGTGGGTTCAGGACCACGTTACGCATGACACCCCGTTCGACCACTTCGCGTAGGGCCGCCGTGAACTCCCGCGTCTCCTCGGGGTTGATGAAGCGCGAGAGCGACTGCTCGAGCACCTCATCTTGGCGGAACCCGAGCAGCTGGGAAACGGCATCGTTGGCCTGCAGGATCTTGCCTTCGAGGTCGGAGACGAACACCGGGTCCGGGGCGTTGGCAATGATGATGTCGGCATCGAGCGAGCCGTAGGACTTCACGCCGCTGGCGTAGCCCTCGACCATGCCTTGTCGCGAGCGGAGTTCCGGTTGCCTAGCCATGTCGGCTCCCCTTGTCAATGACGAACGCGTTTGCGTGGGTGGTTCGGGTCGGCCGGTGGGCGGTAGCGACGATCTTCACATAGGGTCCCACCGCGGCGAAGGAAGCGCCGCCGAAGGCCGGCGTAATGGCGAGCAGGAGCGGCGAGGAGCCAGGGCGCATGGCCGCCTCTCATGTTCTCCGAGCCGTCCAGCAGGTGTGAGCGGCGTCGTTGGAGGGATCCGCGCGACGGTGGCGCTCGAGAGAGGCCCGGGCTCGGGCCGGACCATGTCCGGCAGGCCAGTCCCGTAAGCGATGCAACCTACCTGCAGGGGTCGCCGCGTCAAGGCAGGTGTGGAAGCATGAGGGCGAGGTAGCAAGGAGGGCCGACTTGCGGGAGCGACCCCCCCGCGTACCTTGCAGTTGCTATGACGACTGTCAGGACGACGCCTCGGGGCTTCACGCTCATCGAGATCCTCGTCGTGATCATCGTGCTGGGCCTCCTCGCCGCGCTGGTCGGCCCCCGCATCCTCGGCAGGGTCTCCGAAGCAAAGAGCGCCACGGCCCGCACCCAGATCGAGCTGCTCGGACTCGCGCTCGATAACTACCGCCTCGACAACGGGATGTATCCCACCAGCGAGCAGGGACTTGGGGCGCTGCAGGAGAAGCCGACGCGCGAACCGATTCCCCTGAACTGGCGGGGTCCCTACCTCCGCAAGGCGCTGCCGCTCGACCCCTGGGGGCGCCCCTACATCTATATGAGCCCGGGCGAGCACAACCCGTCGGGCTACGATCTCTCCACGTTGGGACGCGACGGCCAACCGGGTGGGGAAGACGAGGACGCGGACATCGCGAGCTGGAAGTGAGGTGCGCTCACAGGTCCCGCTCCTGTCGCGCCTGGACCACAAGCCGCTGGCCCACGACCGCGTAGACCACCTGGATTTCGTGGGTCAGGGGATGCCCCTCCTGCCAGCCGCGACTGACGAGCATCAGACGGCTGGGCATCATGGAGACGAGAGCGCCGGGCACGCCGGAGGCGGCCATCACGTCGCCTGGAGTCATCAGGTCCGGCCTGGCTCCGGGTCGAACGACATCGATCGAGGTGAGCACGTCACCGGCCTGCCGCCGGAGGATGAGGCTGCGCGCGCCGGCGCGACCGACCACCGGCAGCGCGGCGAGCACCGGCTCCGGCGCAGAGTTGATGTTAACGAAGCCGTCGCTCCACACCGTGACATATGGGGCCACGGCGAGCGCCAGTGAGTCGTCCACGCCAGGGAGCAAGGTGAGC
The DNA here is from genome assembly GCA_005888095.1 of Deltaproteobacteria bacterium. GTDB lineage: Bacteria > Desulfobacterota > Binatia > DP-6 > DP-6 > DP-3. The sequence continues at coordinate 3,551 of VBKF01000018.1, forward strand.
TCGCTGAGCCGTCGCACCGGGCTCTGTTTGAGGGCCGCAACGACGGCATCCGCGCGGTTCTCGGTGGCGAATTGACCAAAG
>VBKF01000018.1:3663-8107 GCA_005888095.1 Deltaproteobacteria bacterium
CGCCGCGACGCGGAAGCGCGCGGTCCCAAGCTCGACGTCGCTCAGCGACGGAAGGCCGGCGTTGAGCTCGCGAAACATCGCGATGAGCTCGGTCGAGCCATGCGCTGAGTCGAGCATCGCCTCGATCCGGACGGTGGCGGCCAGGATCCCACTTTCCGCGGCATAGCGCGCGACCGTGCGCGCGCGCAGGCTCGCCAGCATGGCCGCCTCCAAGCGCGCTTCCCGCGCGACCTCGGCGACGATCGCGCCGAGCACGACCAGCAGCCACAGGACGAAGATCAGCGCGACGCCGCGCTGATCGCGGCGCTTCACCATGGCTCGGTGGGCGGAGCGGGAGGGGCGGCGGGGGCCCCGGACTGTGCAGCCCGCTCGACCCTCGTCAGCTGAGCGAGATCGAAGCGGCCGCCGCCGGGGAGGAACACCGTAACCGTGATGACACTGAGTCCCGGCTGAAACGGGCCGGTCGTGATGCGCCGCTGGAAGCCGCCGGGAAGGGACTCCGTCGGCGCTTGCAGGCTCAGGGTGCCGAGCTTGGCCCGCTCCATCGCGTCCTCGGCGTAAATCACTGCCTCCGACCAATGGCGCGAAGCGGCGATGAGTTGGTGGCTCCCGTGGAGCAGTTGCAGGTAACTGAGTCCGACAAGGCTCAGTACGACGAGCGCCACCAGCACCTCGAGGAGCGTGAGTCCCCGTTGGCTCGTCATGGCGCGGCGTCCTCTCCTGATGCTGCGATGGGTTGGGCAAGCGATCGCACCACGTACAGCGGGAGCCCAACCGGCTCGGAGTCGTGCCAGAACCTAATCGCGACAGCACGGGGCATGACCGTAGTCTTGGGCCACTCCTCGAGCCACTGGGACCCTCTTGGGGCGAGCACGCGCACTTCCCACCGCGTCACGCCAGACAGGCGGACCACCACCTGTGCTGGTGGCGCCCGGCCGACCGGCGTTGCTTGCAGCGCGAGCCCGTCCGAGCTCGGCCCGATCGTGACCAGCCAATCGTAATCGGAGTCGAGCGGCGGCCCGCCGCCAGCGGCCACAAAGGACACGTGGCCGCCCTGGAGGGTGAAACCCTGGTCTCCCGGCAGTTGCGGTGACCGGGCATTGAGCAACGCGTCCCGGAGCAGCTCGCGCATAGCTCGCACGCCCTGCAGGCCCCGCAGCTCCGCGCCCAGCCGGGCCTGCGCGTCGTAGCTCACCTGCGCCGCCCCGTAGGCCAAGAGCACCACGAGGCTCGTCAGGACGATCGCGACCATCACCTCGAGCAGCGTGAACCCCGACGCGCGTCTCATACCACCAGAAGCTCCGCTAGTCTCCCGGGCGACGCAACCGCCCAGGGAAGAGGCGACTTCGCTTCTTCGTTTCCATGAAAGACTTGAGGGGCTCCGTCCTGGGACCTGTCAAGTGAGCTACGGAGCGTCACGGCGTCCGGATCTCGCACGTGAGTGGATCGAGCGCGATCGGAGGAGCGGTGGCGAGGCTCCGTAGGTCGAACCCGCACGTGCCGACCGGCGAGAGCACGAGCGTCACGGGCGTACCCGCAAACGCCTCGACGCGGCCGCTCGCGAGCACCCCCGCACTCGGTGACGCCGCGCCCTCGAGGAGCCAATTGCCCGACCGATCGATCCGCAGGTACAACACTTCCTGGCGCCGCGCGGCGGCGTCACGAGCGCTCCGAACGAGGGCGCCCAGGGGCGACTCGTCGTGTCGCGAGGGGATAAGCGCGGGCGCCACGAGCGCCACGGCCAGTCCCAGAAGCACAATCACCACCAGCACTTCGACCAACGTGAACCCGCGCACGGGCAACCCGCGACTCATGGGAGCGAACGTTGCAGTCCACATCAGACTGGTGTCAACAATCCCGCCGTCCTGACTAACTGAAGACGAAGCCTTACACTGAGTTGCGGTGTGAGGCTGTGTCTGCGTCTGCGCCGTCTCGGCGTCGGAGCGCTGGTAAGACCTAACAGGGTCTCCTCGTTCTTCCAGCCCCGGCTTGCGATCCCAAAGTCCGCCACCATCCGCTCGCCCTGGTGCAGCATGATATTCTCGGGCTTGATATCCCGATGGATCACGCCGCGCGCGTGGGCGAAGTCGAGGGCCGAGGCGATCGCCCGGGTAATGCGCAGCGCCTCATCGAGTGGCAGCTGGCCTTCCCGCTCCAGGCGTTGGCGCAGGCTCTCGCCCTCGACGTACGGCATCACATAATAAAGGAAGCCATCCGCCGCGCCCGAATCGATGAGTGTCAGAATGTGCGGGTGCTGAAGTTGGGCTGTGAGGCGGATCTCGCGTAGGAACCGCTCGGCGCCGAGCACGGCGGCAAGCTCGGGGCGCAGCACCTTGAGCGCGACGGGGCGGTCGTGCTTCAGGTCGCGGGTGAGGTACACCGTGGCCATCCCACCGCGGCCGAGCTCGCGCTCGATCGTGTAACGGCCCGCAAGGGACGCCCGCACGCGCTCTGAGAGGTCGGCCATCTGGCCCGAGACCGGGCGTACCAACAATACGATAGAGGCGGCGTGGTAGCGAGGCAGCGCCCGGGGTCCTGAAAGAACCAGGGCCCGGGCGAGTAGTGCTCCCGGGCCCCGTCGCCACTATTGGTGCGGTGGGATCAGCGCAGCGGCACCTCCGCCACGAACAGGTCGTAGCGGCCCGACCCGCCCATGTTCGAGTTGAAGATGACCACCTTGCCGTCGGGACTCGGCTGCGCGAACGGGTCGGCGAAATAGATCGGATTCAGGTCGTAGTGATGGAGGAGCAGCCGCGCGTCGCTGCCGTCGCTGCGCACCACGCCGATGGCCTGCATCCAGGCCACCCCCGGCCACATCGCATCGATGCCGCTCATGAACGACCACTGCCGATTGAGATTGCCGCCCAACTCGGCGTCGGATTGCACCCAGTTCCCGGCGTGGTGCACGCCCGCCCCCGCACTGTTGGTGAGAAACCGGGTCTTCACGATCTGGCCGCCACTGGGGTCGTAGCGGTCGAGATCGAACGGAGCGCTGGCATTCACATCGGTCGTCACCCACTGGCTCCGGAGATTCGCGTTGTGCCCGAGCCAGAAGTTGATGCGGTCGCTCTGGGTAGGCCCGAACGTATTGGTGGCCAGGTCCCAGAGCCGGAAGGTGCTGTTGCCGTTGGTCAGGGCGATGTAGCGCCCGTCGCGCTCCAGGCGCCCTTCGTTCAGCCAGCTCTCCCCGTGGGTGCGCAGCTCGTTGGTCTGGCTATTCCACGCAAACACCACGGTCTGGTCGGTCGTCAACCCGGCAAACCACCCGTCGGTCTTGTCGTGCTGCAACCAGCCGAACCCCGCCTGGTTCAAGGGGAAGTTGCCGGTGTTCTCGGTCTGCATGGTGGCGGTGTTGAACCGCACCACCTGGCTCCCCGTCAGGATGTACGCGATGCGCGGCTGGCTGGCGAGGTTCGAGAAGGTAAAGCACAGGTCCCGGGCCGGCTGCACCGTGAGCCGGCGGTAGTTACTGAAGCCCGCCCCCCGCGTGAAATCCACGAGGTAGTAGGCCATCCCATCGCCGCGGATCAGGATGGTGTGGGTGTTGTTGTTGGTGCCCCAGCCGAGGCTGACTTCGTTCGGGCCGTCGGAGTAGTCGTGCCCGGCGCCGCTGTTGGCCGACGGGGTCGAGCTGCTCGTCACCTTCCACACCTTCACCCGGGTCACCGGGTCGTTGTAGGAGAAGCCCGCCGGCTGGTTGGCGACGTTGAGCGCGAGGTAGGCGCTCAGGTTCGGCGCCTGCCCGCTCGCCACCGGCAAGAGCGTCGGATCGGGCACCGACCCCGACGCCACCGGGGCCTGCACCGTGACGACGGAGGCGCCGCTCTGGCCTTCGCTCGTGGCGGTGATGGTGGCCGTCCCACCATCGGCCATGTCGGTCACGAGCCCACTCGGCGACACCGTGGCAATCGTCGGTGCACTCGACGTCCACGCCACCGTCCGCCCCGACAGCGTCAGCGTATTGCCGTTGGCGTCCTTGAGCGTGACGCTCAGCTGCACAGTCCCCTTGGCGGGGACCGTCGCCGGCGCCGGACTCACGACGACGGAGGCGACCGGGACGAGCGTCACGGTCACCGCCGCACTGCTCGCCTTGCCTTCACTCGTCGCGGTGATCGTCGCCGAGCCCGCGGCCTTGCTGGTGACGAGGCCGCTCGGGCTCACGGTGGCGACGGCCGTGTTGCTGCTCGCCCACGTCACGGTCCGCCCGGTCAGCGCGCTGCCCGCCGAGTCCTTCGGCGTGGCGGTGAGCTGCACGGTCTGCCCCACCGTCAGGTTCGCCGTCGCCGGCGCGACCGCCACCGCGGCCACCGGAACCGACGTCACGGTGAGCGCGGCGGTGTTGCTCTTGCTCTCGCTCGTCGCCGTGATCGTCGCCGAGCCTTGGGTCACGCCCGTGACCTGACCGCTGCTGCTGACGGTCGCGACGCTGGGATTGCTGCTCGTC
>VBKF01000019.1 GCA_005888095.1 Deltaproteobacteria bacterium
CCAGCAGCGAGTCCTCGAGCGCTCCGGCGGGTACGACCTGCTCACGGAACACTGCCCGCGGATGGATGTCCGCCGTCCGCCCAGTCTTCCGGATGTCGACGGTTCCCGCGGCGAGATCGATGCGCTCCACCCTGCCGAAATAGTCGTCGTCTCCGCTCGTGGCGCGGAGCCGGTCACCGTCATCCAGCGCCGTCTCCTGCGGCGGGAAGCGATACCGATGCACAGGCACCTTCTGTCGCTGCGACGCCTTCGGCAGCTCGCGCTCGAACTGGAGCCCGGCCAGTGCCTCGCGCTCGTCGAGCAGCTCGTCCAGCGGCAGCTCGCGCAGGCGGAAGTGCTCCCACCGCCGAGGCGCTCGACGGGCTGCTCCGCGGCGGGCGGATGTCAATGAAGATGTGAGAACGGCTATTGCCTGGCGAACGCGAGGCGCCACCGCTCGACTGCACGAACGACGTCTGCGTCAGGCACCTTCTTTCCCGTGCCGGCGCGGGCGTCGATGCTAGATCCGCGATCCGTCCCTGGCAGACGGACCGACTTGTCATGTCACGACCACAGGGGCGCGGCGAGCAGTTACAGAAGGCGGCTATCGCCTCCGTGATGTGAGAAGACCAAGCTTCCGAGCAAAGTCCTGCGCCGCCAGCACCAAATCGCGAAACTGCCGTGCGGTGAAGAGCAGGGCCGTTCGGTCGCGCCGCTTCAGGATCGGCCCGAGCCTTCTCAGATGCCCATGGATGCGTTCAAGATCGCGAACGTTCGTCTCGCGGGCAGGCGTCAGGAAGGCGTTTGCCAATTCGCGGAGAATACGGCGCGCCGTCCCGCCGTGGATGTATGGATCGAAACCACTCACGTCACTTAATGTGCGTTGCAGGCGGAAGGAGCGCGATTCGAACAGGAACCATCTATGCCCCGTGTCCGAGAGCGACACCGCTACTGCAAGACCGAGTTCGAAGGGCATGTTGAATCGTGGTAGTCCTCGCCGTCCAGTCATGCGGGAGAGATCATGAACGGACGAGCCGCATTCGCATATCAGGCTGAATATCCGGTCGAGGCGGTTTCGTGCCCCGCCCGGAATCTCAAGCACGCAGCGCGGCGTCAGGCCAAGGCCGCACAAGCCCGCAATGAGAGCCACATAGAGCGACTCGTATTCGTCGTCGAATGGGCAGTTGACGAACACGTCGGTGTTGGCTCGCCTGCTGCGCCTTCGCTGCATCGCGCAGGGAGGGCGGCGGACCTAGCGGCCGACCTTGCTAGCTGCTCGGCGCTTCCGATGAAACTTGACAAGGGCGGGGCGTCGCTTATGACGCGGAGCGAGGCTGCTCGGTTTCCGAGATGTCTTTGCCTGGACAAGCGCCAGGTGCTCCTTCCCAGCGATGACCAGATCAACAAGCTTGGTGATCTCCCGTAGCTCCTTCGCGGACGCGCCTAGCCTCCTCGCTGTCTTCTCCACATCCGGGGGAGGGGCTTTCACGACGAAGGGCTGGGGATGAGCCACGAACAGACATCTACGGGCCTCCCTGGCTGCAGTCAAGCCTCTGAGCCGTTCCGCGTCATTGGGAGCAGCGCCATGCCGATCTGCGTCGGTCTCTGATATTCCTCTCCGGTCGGCTCCCAAGCGTGAGTAACGACGGTGCCGTTGGGCTTCTGTTAGCCAGGAGCCCCAGCTGCACCGCTCCAGCGCCGCTACCTCGTCAAGACGTTTGTGCGGATCGTACAGGAACTCGATGCTGCGCGGTGCGTCCGCGGGGGACGAGCTCATTCTTGCGTGCGCACACTACCGGGATCAGACTCGAGTCCGCGCTCGCTCGATCGGCGAAAGTTTGGGACTATACTCCGCCTCGTAGCCTGAGGTGCCCACATGAAGGAACTCACACGGATCACCACCGACCCGCAGGTCATGGGAGGCAGGCCCTGCATCCGCGGGCTCCGCGTCACCGTCGGGACCATCGTTGGCCTCGTGGGTGCCGGCCGGTCGAACGAAGAGATTCTCAAGCTCTACCCGTACCTTGAAGAACCCGACATCGCCGAGGC
>VBKF01000020.1 GCA_005888095.1 Deltaproteobacteria bacterium
CAGCGCGCTCTTCCGCCTCGGCGGCCGACGGGCCGGACCCGCGCCGCCGTCTCGGCCAGCTCCGCCGCGAGGCCGGCCAGCAGGTGCCGCACGATCGCGGAGAATACGTCGTCGAGGTCGCGTGTGAGGAGGTACGGCATGTGGGCGGCCACCTCGGCGACGTCCTCGGAACGGAGCGGCTGGCCGTCGCCGCGGTCGAGCGCCCGCAGCGCCTGGACGTAGAACGAGGGCGAGAACGTCGGCCCGCGGATCTCGGCCGAGACGAAGCCGAGCGTGCTCCACATGATCTCGCGGCAGGCACGGGCGGCGTCGCGGCCCTCGAACCCGGCGGCGCGCAGGATGCCGAGCAGGGTGTTCGTCGCGCGCAGCAGCGCCGGGGCGTAGTGACCCTGCTGCATGAGGATCGACACGACCTTGGGCGACCGACGGAGGTGGTTGCGCAGCGAATGCATCCACGCCGCCACGCGGTCCGTCCAGGCGCCGCGCGCGGGGAGGTCGAAGTCCAGACCCTCGAGGGCCTCGGCGACGATGGCGCTCAGGAGGTCGTCCTTGCTGCGCACGTGCCGGTAGAGCGACATCGGCGCCGTTCCGAGGGCGTCGGCGAGGGCGCGCATGCTGAGCCCGTCGGGGCCGCTCGTCCCGAGCAGCTCGAGGGCGATCTCGACGATGCGCTCGCGCGTCAGCCGCGCGTCGGTCAGTGATTTCGCTGAGCGTTTCCCGGGCATGAAACCCTTGACGATCCAGGTGCGTACTGAGTAGCGTACGGCGTACGCGCGGTGCAAGGGGCGACCATGTGGTTCGAGATGCGCAAGGAGGACCTCGGCTTCCGCGATCGAGCGCCCGTGGTCCACGTGGCCGAAGCCGAGGTGCCGGCCGCGCGAGTGGTGGTGTTCATGGCTCTCGTGGAGCCAGCGTCCTGGAAGCACTGGTTCCCGAACGTTCGAGGAGTGTCGTACGCGACCCCGGCGCCCCACGGCGTCGGGACGGTCCGCGAGGCCAACTTCAGCGGCACGCACTGGATCGAGGAGATGATCGCCTGGGACGAGCCCGCACGCTGGGCGTGGACGGTGACGCGCGCCTCGGTGCCCTTCGCGAAAGCGCAGGTCGAGTCGTTCGAGCTGACGGAGGCGACCGGCGGAACCCGCGTCCGCTGGACGCTCGCGCTCGAGCCACGCCTGCTCGCACGCCTCGGCTCGCCGCTCGCCGCCCGCACGATCCCCCGCCTGTTCCGGCGCGCGATGGAGAACCTCGGCGCCTACCTGAACCGCGTGCCGGCCGGCGCGCTGCCGCCAGGCGGCCGATGAGTGGCCGGCTCCGGGTGCTCGTCCAGATCCGCGGCGCGCTGGCGAGACGTATCGCGGAGGCCTTGCCGGACGTCGAGGTCCTGCCGATCCCTTCGGAGGGCGATCTCCCTCCGGACGTCGCGGGCGAGGTGCTCCTGACCTTGCCCTGGGGGAGCCCCAACCTGGCCCGTGCACTCGGCCGCGGTGTCCGCTGGGTGCATGCCCTCGGCACCGGAGTCGACGCGTTCCCGCTTCATCTCCTCACCGATCAGACGCTCACCTGCTCGCGCGGCGGGAGCGCCATCCCGATCGCGGAATGGGTGCTGGCCGTGATGCTGGCGTTCGAGAAGCATCTTCCCGACGCCTGGATCCACGCCATTCCCGCCGAGCGCTGGGGCCGGATGGCCCTCGGCACGCTGCACGGGAAGACGCTCGGTCTCGTCGGCCTCGGCGGCATCGGCGCCGCCGTGGCCGAGCGCGCGCTGCCCTTCGGCATGCGAGTGCGCGCCTGCCGGCGGACGGCCGCTCCCGCACCGATTCCGGGCGTCGACGTGGTCGGGTCCCTCGCCGAGCTGGTGGCGTCCTCCGACCACGTGGTGCTCGCCGCTCCGTCCACGCCGGCCACCCGCCACCTCTTCGACCGCGAGATCTTCGCCGCGACGAAGCCGGGCGCTCACCTCGTCAACGTGGCGCGCGGCGCGCTCGTCGACCAGGAGGCGCTGCGCGCGGCACTGGACGACGGTCGGGTCGCGATGGCGTCGCTCGATGCCGTCGAGCCGGAGCCCCTGCCCGAGGGCCACTGGATGTACGGCCACCCGCGGGTGCGCCTCAGCCCGCACGTCTCCTGGTCCATGCCCGGCGCGGCCGAGCTGCTGGTCGAGCCCTTCATCGACAACCTCCGCCGCTGGCGCGACGGCGAGCCGCTGACGGGCGTGGTCGATCGCGAGGCGGGGTACTGAAGGAGCCCGCATGGACAGACCCGAGCGCATCCTCGGCAACGTCGCCACCCGTCTCCTGCTCGAGAACGACCGCGTGCGCATCTGGGAGATGGACCTCGCGCCCGGCGCGCGGTCGGCCACGCACCGGCACGAGGTGGACTACGTGCTGGTCCAGATCGAGGGAGATCGCATCGCGGCCATGCCCGAGCCGGATTCGAGTGGGGCGTACACCGAGTACATCGAGGCCGACGTCGTGCCGGGAAAGGCGCGCTACATCAGGCGCGGCGGCATCGAGACCGCCATCAATATCGGTCAGCGACGCTACCGCGAGATCCTGATCGAGCTGAAGTAGCGGCGCGCATGCTGCTCCTCGGAGACATCCTGCGCCGGCACGCCGCCGTCCGCGGCGACAAGATCGCGTACCTCGTCGGCCCCGACCGCGTGACGTACCGCGCTTTCCATGCGCGCTCGAACCAGCTCGCCCGCGCGCTCGCGCGCCTGGGCGTCGGCCGCAGCGACCGGGTCGCCGTCATCGCGACGAACCGGACCGAGTACCCGATCATCTACTTCGCGGCGATCAAGCTCGGCGCGATCGTCGTCCCGGTGAACAGCCGCTTCGCCGCGGCCGAGGTTGCGACCATCGTCGGCCACGCCGAGGCGGAGACGTTCTTCGTGGCGCCGGAGTTCGCGGACCTCGTCGGGACGCTCCGGGCGGAGGGCCGTCTGCCGGGCGTGCACCGGTTCGTCGCCATCGGAGGGGGTCTCGACGCCCTGGCCGACGCGGAGCCGACCGACGACGTGGCGACCACCGTCGACGAGCACGACCCGCACGTGATGCTCTACACCAGCGGCACCACGGGATCGCCGAAGGGAGCCCTCCTCTCCCACCGGAGCTACTGGCTCCAGGCGGCGACGTCGCACCTCCAGCTCGGGCTCGGCGAGGACGAGGTCGCGCTCAGCATGTTCCCGATGTTCCACATGGGCGGCTGGGCGCTGCCCCTCGGCGTCTGGCACACCGGGGCGACGGTCGTGATCCTGCCGAAGCCCGAGCCGCGCGCCATCCTCGAGACGATCGAGCGCGAGCGCGTGACCTACTTCTACGCGATCCCCACGGTGTTCGGTGCGCTCCTGGCGCTGCCCGACTTCGATCGGTTCGACCTGAGCTCGCTGCGCCTGCTCGGCGGGGGCACGGCGGCGATGACGGCGGCGCAGGTGCATCGGATCATGGAGCGCTTCCGCTGTCGCGACATGGTCATCCTCTACGGCTCGACGGAGGCGGGACCGGTGAGCGTGCTGCGCCCCCGCGACGTGCCGCGGAGACCGGAGACCGTCGGCCGGCCTTATCTGGACGTGGACGTCCGCCTCGTCGACGAGACGGGCGACGAGGTGCCGCCGGGGGCCGTCGGCGAGATCGCGGTGCGCAGCGAGTTCACGATGCAGGGATATTGGCGGAACCCGGAGGAGACCGCGCGCACGGTGCGTGACGGCTGGGTGCTCACGGGTGATCTCGGGACGTTCGACGCCGAGGGGTTCCTCTCGATCGTCGGGCGCCGCAAGGAGGTGATCCGGAGCGGCGGCGAGAGCATCTTCCCCGCCGAGATCGAGCGCGTCCTCGTCGCGCACCCGGAGATCCGCGAGGCCAGCGTGGTCGGCATTCCCGATCCAGAATGGGGCGAGGCGGTCGTGGCGGCCGTCGTCCTTCGCGACGGGGCGGCACTCACGGCCGAGGAGGTCGTGGCGCACGTCCGTCAGCACCTCGCCGGCTACAAGAAGCCGCGGCACGTGTGCTTCCTCCCGGCGCTGCCCCGCACGGCGGCGTCGCAGCAGGTGCACAAGCCGCTGCTGCGGGAGCTGGTCCTCGAACGCATCGCATCCGGAGCATGAGATGGCGGACGACTTCCTTGACCGCTTCGGCCCCTGGGCGCTGGTCACCGGCGCGTCGTCGGGGATCGGCGCCGAGTTCGCCCGCGAGCTCGCCGCCCGCGGGCTCCACGTCGTGATCTCCGCGCGACGCGCCGACCGGCTGGAGCAGCTCGCCGGTGAGCTCCGGCACGCGCACCGCACGCAGGTCGAGGTGGTGCCGCTCGATCTGGAACGTCCGGACTTCATCGAGCCGCTCCTCCGGGCCTGTGCGGACAAGGACGTGGGGCTGGTGATCAGCAACGCGGGCTTCGGTCTCAAGGGCGAGCACCACGCGCTCGACGCCGCGCGCCTGACCGCCATGCTCAACGTCAACTCCCATGCGCCCATGTTGCTGGCGCACGCGTTCGCGCCGCGGCTGATCGCGCGCGGGCGTGGCGGGCTCCTGTTGACCGGCTCGATCGAGGGCTTCATCGGCTTTCCCTGGTCGGCCGCGTACGCCGCCACCAAGGCGTTCGTGATGACGCTGGGCGAGGCGCTGTGGGGAGAGCTGCGGGCGCACGGCGTCGACGTGATGGTCCTGACGCCGGGCGCGACCGACACCGACGCACCCACGCTGCAAGGGATCGACAAGCACCAGCTCGCCGGGCTGATGCCGCCGTCCGAGGTCGTGCGTCAGGCACTCGCCCGGCTCGGTGGGCCGCCCGTGTTCGTCCCGGGCTGGTTGAATCGGGTGATGGTCCGGTTCCTCACGAGCGTGCCCCGCCGCCTCGGCGTGCTCGCCGCGGGCAAGGGCATGAGGGACGCGATCCGGCGCTCGGGCCGCAGGGTGGAAGCGATCGAAGGCTCGCCGAGCAGCAGGAGCTGACCCCGCCTTACGCCGCCGCGACCGGCGGCAGCGCCGCGCCCGAGTTCGGGTTACAGCACGCAGCGTGGCGGGTCAGACCGGAAGCACCCGAACGCCGGTCTCGCGGGACAGCAGGTCGAAGTCGCCCCGATTCGCGGTGACCACGGTGGCGCCGTGGCGGCGAGCCGTGAGCGCGATGAGGGCGTCGTTCTGGAAGTCGCGCCGCTTGGCGGTACCCCACGATCGGGCGTCGCCGAGGCGCAGGATCAGGCGCCCGGCCTCCCACCACTCTTCTGCCGTCGGCTCCCAGCGGAAACGGGCGAACCGAAACAGATCCTCGACGAGCCGGCGCGCCGCCGCCGTGCGCGCCCCTCGCCGGAGCTCGGACAGGACGACGGCCGAGTGTCGAATCACGAAGGCGCTCCGGACCCCGGCCAGCTCCTTCTCGTATCGCCGCCGTTCCCAATGCTCGATGTAGACGCTCGTGTCGAGAACGGCCCACGCCACGTCACGGTCTCCTGAAGCTACCCGGCTTCAGACGCCCTCGCGTCCGAGCCATGAAGCGCCAGAACGCTTCCATCTCGGCGACTCGCTCAACCGCGCGCCGGACCGCTTCGGCGTCGGTAGCGACGCCGAGGGCCTTCCTCGCCCGGCGAAGCGTCCGGGTGTCGACGAAGAACGACTTGCGTTTCAGTCCTGCCGCCGTCGGCATGGGAGCCCTCCCGCTGCATACGGTACGGCATACATCGTAGAACGCACAGGCATACGCTGCAAGGCGGGCATGAGTCCAGCGTTCCTGGCTATAGGGAGGCTGGTGAGAGGCAGGGCGGGGGCCGGGCGAGATGAAATGGGGGCGCTATTCGACGCCGTGGGAGAACGTTTCGACGTGGAATGGGATGGCCGTCTCATGGGTTGCCTCCCGATCACGCCCGACCTGCAGGGAACCTGACCCTGGTCGCGAACCGAGGCGGCTCGTGCACCGAAGTTGTCCCTTGATGCCCCGTAGCGGATATTGCATCGTTCCGGCATGCACCCGATCCTCTACCGTCACCGCTCGCCAGCAGAGGGACGCGTGGGTCGGATCGTCGCGTCGGTCACGGTCGGTAACATCATCGAGGCAGGGCGCGCGATCCGTTGCGACGCGCTGGTCGATACGGGGGCCTACTGCCTGACCCTGCCGGCGGCGTGGAAGACGCGCCTCGGTTTGCTGCCGATGTCGCGGGTGGTGGAGGCCGAGCTGGCCGATCACCGCATCGTCCCGGGCGAGGTGTGCGGCCCGGTCCGGATCCAGATTGACGGTTTCGACGCGATCGCCGGCGAGGTCCTTTTCCTGGATATGGAGGCAGAG
>VBKF01000021.1 GCA_005888095.1 Deltaproteobacteria bacterium
ACCCCCTGGGCCATCACCTCGTCGTAAGTCTGCCGGAGCGTGCGCGCGGCGTTGTAGGCCGGCATGACGACGACGATCTTCTTGCCGTTCAGCACGGTTTCCCGCCTGGGGACGGCGCGCGGCTCATGGCGGCGCCGGCGGGGACCGGTGCAAGGGCACCCCGGTCCGGTAGAGCGCGAGGTGTCCGGCGATCGCCCGGCCGAGGTTGTTGTGGGCTACGTAGTTGTCGGTCGTGACTCCGAGCGCGTGCGCGAAGAGCGTCCGGCTGTCTCGCCACACCCGGGCCTGGCGCGCCGCCGCCGCCATGCACGCAACGACCAGGACCGACGCCACGGCGCCGAGCAGCACGCTCCGCTGGCGCCCCAGGGGCAGGACCGACGGCAGGCCCCACGCGACCGCGATGAAGAGACCCACCGACGGGATGTAGGTGTAGCGGTCCGCCATCCCCTGATTGCCCACCTGGAGCAGCCCGATCACGGGCAACAGGGTGAGGAGGTACCAGAGCCAGCCGACCGCGACGGCAGGGTGCCGCCGCGCCACGAGCGCGACGACGAGCGAGATGCCACCGAGCGCCGCCGCCGCCCCCGCCACCGCCGCCGCGGAAGGTGGCCGGAAGGGATAGAAGATCGCCAGCCCGCTGGGCCACGCCGTCTGCAGGATGTAGCGCGCCGCGGAGACCAGGGCGTTGGCGGCCCGCGTGCCGAGCGCGGGCCCTCCGAGGTCGGCCACCGCGCCGGCGCGGCGCTGGGCCCAGAAGGTGATCGCGCCGGCACCGGCGGCGAGCGCGAAGAACGGCGCCTTCTCCCACGCGAGCGCCGGGAGATCTCCTCGCTCGCGGAGGCGACCGAGTGGCCAGGCGTCGAGGAGAAGAAGCACCAGGGGAAGCGTCACCACCATCGGCTTCGACATGAGGCCGAGCGCGAAGCAGAGAAGGGTCACGAGATAGCGCCGCAGTGCGGGTTGGACGGCGTAGCGCTGGTAGGCCAGGAGCGTGAGCATCCAGCACAGGCCGGCGAGCACGTCCTTCCGCTCCGCCACCCAGGCTACGGACTCGACGTGAAGCGGATGGACGGCAAAGAGCGCGGCAACGAACGCCGCCGGGCCGAGCGTGCCCGTCATGCGCGCCAGCGCCGCGAACAGCGCCAGCGCGCCGCCCGTGTGGATGACGACGTTGGTCCAGTGGTGACCGGTCGCGTCGAGGCCGAACAGCTCGCAGTCCAGCATGTGCGAGACCCACGTGAGCGGATGCCAGTTGGCGGCGTGGCCGGTCGTCATCGCCCAGCGGACGTTCTCGAGGCTGATGCCGCTCCGCACGTGGCGGTTCTCGCTCACGTAGTCGGGGTCGTCGTAGTTCACGAACTCGTGGAGCCGCGCCGGGGCGTAGACGGCGAGAACGGCGGCCACGAGCAGGACGGCGAGGCCGCGCCCGAGGCCCGCCGACGGGCGGCTGGCAAGGTCGGAGCGCGCGGTCGCGCGGGTCACTGGGCTCACGAGGTCGCCCGTCCGTCTTCTGGGCGCGGGCGGGCGCGGACGTTAGTGCAAGGCGAAGGTTTCGACAACCGCGGCGGGGGAGCGCGACCCAAGACTTCTTGGGTCGCGAAACGGACGCGAGCATGTGGCGTCGGTATCACGCGCCGCCGTCGTGCCGCGGCTGGCGAAGCCAGCGCGGCAAACTGGCACGCGCTTCCCCCGTCTTGGCCTGCGGGCTTCGGGTCGTTGACGTGTCCGGCTCCTTTTGCCGCGCCGGCTTCGCCGGCCGCGGCATGACGGTCGCGTGCTCACGCGGCGCACATCCTCGCTTTGCGACCCAAGACGAAGTCTTGGGTCGGCTTCCTAGTGGGCAGCCTCCTCGGTGAGGCGGATGAAGTCGAGCACCACCCGGGCCATCTCCTCGCCCCGGTCCTCCTGGAGGAAGTGGCCGGCTCCCGTGATGATCGTGTGCGGCTGGCCGCGCGCGCCCGGAACCGCCTCGCGCAGGAACGCGTCGGCGCCGTGCGTGATCGGGTCCGAGTCGCTGAAGGCGGTGAGGAAGGGCTTCTCCCAGCGGCGGAGGGCCTCCCACGCCCGGCGGTTCGCCGGCGCGGCCGGGTCATCGGGCGAGGTCGGGACGAGCAGCGGGAAGCGCCGCGCCCCGGCCTTGTAGCGCTCGTCGGGAAAGGGTGCGTCGTAGACGGCGATCACCTCCGCCGCGAGCTCGGTGACGCAGCCGGCCTGGACGATGCGCCCGACGGGCAGCTCCGGCGTCTCCTGCGAGTAGCGCTGCCAGGCGAGGAAGGCGGGGCCCGGCGGGCGATCGCCGGTCGGGAGGAAGGTGTTGGCGGCGACGATCCGCGCGAACCGTTCCGCATGCTCCGCGGCGAGTCGCAGGCCGATGAGCCCGCCCCAGTCCTGGCAGACGAGCGTCACGCCGCGCAGGTCGAGCGCCTCGAGCACGCCGTGCATCCAGTCGACGTGGCGCTGGTAGGTGTAGTCCGCGGGAGACGCGGGCTTGTCGGAACGGCCGAAGCCGACGAGATCCGGGGCGACGGCGCGGAATCCGGCCGCGGTGAGGAGCGGGATCATCCTGCGGTACAGGTAGGACCACGATGGCTCGCCGTGCAGCAGGAGCACGGGCGGTGCGCCCCGCGGACCCTCGTCGACGTGGTGGATGCGCAGACCGTCGACCTCGAGGTAGTGGGGCGTGAAGGCATAGCCGGGAAGGTTCGTGAACCGCTCGTCGGGCGTGCGCAGGACGTCCATCACGTACCTCTTCGCATTGACGGTGAAATTTCCCGCGTGCTACCAGGGCCGGCCGACCCAGCGGGGTCCGCGGGGAGGACGGGTAGTGTCGAGACGGCTTGCGCTCGGAGTGCTCCTGA
Source organism: Deltaproteobacteria bacterium (assembly GCA_005888095.1). Classification (GTDB taxonomy): domain Bacteria; phylum Desulfobacterota; class Binatia; order DP-6; family DP-6; genus DP-3. Next base: position 2,859 of record VBKF01000021.1, read on the forward strand.
TCGGCGGCCTCGTAGCATGTGGGCGTGGCCAGCACCAGGGACCGGGCGAGGTGACACGCGCCCGCGTGCCGCCGCCGGTCGTCGCGGGGCGCGCCGCGGAGGAGGCGCGTGCGGCCGCGGGGGTTGCGCCGGAGGCGGTCAGGCCGAGCAAGCAGATCCTCTTCGGGGATCTCCACGTGCACACCACCTTCTCGGCCGACGCCTTCATCGCGAGCCTGCCGATGCTCCAGGGCGAGGGCGTCCATCCGCCCGCGGATGCCTGCGACTTCGCCCGCTTCTGCTCGAGCCTCGACTTCTGGAGCATCAACGACCACGCGGAGGCGATCTCGCCGCGCCACTGGGCGGAGACCAGGGAGTCCATCCGGCAGTGCAACGCGGTGGCGGGCGACCCGCACAACCCCGACCTCGTCGCCTTCCTCGGCTGGGAGTGGACGCAGGTGGGGACGACGCCTGCCGACCACTACGGACACAAGAACGTCATCTTCCGCGACACGGACGACGATCACGTGCCGCGGCGCCCGATCAGCGCGCTCAACCGCCAGCTGATCGGCGCGATGCGCGTGATGGCTCCTCTCTGGCAGCGCATCCAGTTTCCGCTGCACGACTGGGCGAACCGCCAGCGCTACTTCGACTTCCAGCAGTTCCAGCTCGAGCTGCGCGACGTGCCGCTCTGCCCGCCGGGCGTCGACACGCGCACGCTGCCCGCCGATTGCCACGAGGCGGCCCAGACGCCGCAGGAGCTCTACGAGAAGCTCGCGCAATGGGGCTTCGACACGATCGTCATCCCGCACGGCACGACCTGGGGTCTCTACACGCCGCCCGGGACCAGGCTCGACAAGCAGCTGACCGCCGCGCAGGACGACCCGGAGCGGCAGACGCTCATCGAGGTCTTCTCCGGCCACGGGAACTCGGAGGAGTACCGTGACTGGAAGGAGATCGACTGGGACGCCCAGGGGAAGCCGATCTGTCCGGAGCCGACCAGGACGTACGAGCCCTGCTGCTGGCGCGCGGGCGAGCTGATCCGCGCGCGCTGCGGCGGCGCGCCCCGCGAGGAGTGCGAGCGGCGCGTGCAGGCGGCACGTCTCAACTATCTCCGCGCCGGAGTCGGCGGGCGGCTGACGGTGCCGGGCACGACGGTCGAGGACTGGAAGGACTGCGGGCAGTGCCGCGACTGCTTCGACCCCGCCTTCAACATGCGTCCGGGCAACTCGGCGCAGTACGCGCTCGCCATCTCGAACTTCGACGACCCGGCCCATCCGCGCCGCTTTCGCTTCGGCTTCATCGCGTCGAGCGACAACCACTCCGCGCGTCCTGGCACGGGATACAAGGAGTTCGCCCGCCACGGCATGACGGAAGCCGCGGGCCCTCGCGACGCGGCGTGGTTCGCGCGCATCGTGCCCCACAGCGCGCCCGCACCGGAGTCGGTGCCGGTCGACATCATCACCCAGGGCGGCGACAACCCCATCCGGAATCTCCAGATCCTCGACTTCGAGCGGCAGGCGTCCTTCTTCATGACCGGCGGCCTCGTCGCCGTGCACGCCGAGGGACGTGACCGCGACGCGATCTGGACCGCGCTCAAGCGCCGGGAAGTCTACGGCACGAGCGGGGAGCGCATCCTCCTCTGGTTCGACCTGCTGAACGCGCCGGACGCTCCCCTGCCGATGGGCTCGGACACGCGGCTCGAGACGACCCCTCGCTTCCGCGTCCGTGCCGTCGGCTCGTTCCGGCAGCGTCCCGGATGCCCCGCGCATGCGCTGAGCGCGCTCACGCCCGAGCGGCTCCAGCGCCTCTGCAAGGGCGAGTGCTACAACCCGGGCGACGAGCGACGCCGGATCACGCGCATCGAGGTGGTGCGCATCCGGCCCCAGACGCGTGCCGGCGAGCCGGTGCGCGGCCTGATCGAGGACCCGTGGCGCCGTTACGACTGCCCGTCTGATCTGGCCGGCTGCACGGTCGAGTTCGAGGATCCCGAGTTCGTCGCCGGCGGACGGGACGTCGTCTACTACGTGCGCGCGCTCCAGGAGCCGACGCCGGCGGTCAACGCGGGTGGCCTGCGCTGCACCTACGACGCGCAGGGCGAGTGCGTGAAGGTGAACCCATGCTACGGCGACTACCGCACACCCTACACCGACGACTGTCTCGCGCCCAACGAGGAGCGCGCGTGGTCCTCGCCCATCTACCTGCGGCGATGAGCTCGCGTCCCGGCGGCTCGCGCCGCGCCACCGTGCTCCTCGTGCTCGGTGCGGCCGCCGGCATCCTCGCCGCCGCGGCAGGGCTCGTCGGCGGTGCCGGCGGGCGCTCGCTGCCGCCGGACGCCGTCGCGCGCGTCAACGGCCAGCTGATCGGTGCCGAGGAGTACCAGCGCGTCCTCGCGGGGCTCGCGTCCGACCGTCGCGACGGCGTCGACGCCGAGGCGCGGCGGCAGGTGCTGGAGCGGCTCATCGACGAGGAGCTCCTCGTCGAGCGCGGGCTCGAGCTCGGCCTCGCGCGTCGCGACGCGCGGGTGCGGAAGGAGCTGACTGCCGCCGTCATCGACAGCGTCGTGGCCGAATCGGCCGACCGGGAGCCGAGCGAGACGGAGCTCGAGGCGTTCTCCGCCGAGCGGCCCGACGTCCTTCGGCGGCTAGGCCGGCTGCGCGTCCGGCAGATCTGGTGCCGCGCCGCTACGGCCGCCGACGAGCCGGCGGCGCTCGCCCGCGCGCGTCAGGCGGCAGACCGGCTGCGGCACGGCGACGCGTTCGCCGCCGTGCGCGACGCCGCCGGCGACCCGGAGCTGGCGCCGCTGCCCGACGCGCTGCTGCCGCCCGCCAAGCTGCTCGACTACCTCGGACCGACGGCGCTGCGCGCCGCGCTCGCGCTCGAGCCCGGGGCGGTGAGCGACCCGGTCCGCTCGCGCACGGGCTACCATGTGCTCCAGGTCGTCGAGCGGCGCGAGAACGCCGACGTGCCGCTCGACGAGACACGCCCCGAAGTGGTGGCCGAGTTCCGCCGCCGGAGCGGCGAGCGAGCGCTCCGGACGTACCTGGAGCAGCTCAGGCGGCGGGGTCAGATCGAGGTTGCAGCGAGCCTGCCGTGATCGTGCGGCGGCTCGCGATCGCGTTCGTCCTCGTCGCCGGCCAGGCCGGAGCGCACGATCGGACGACGTCGTACTCCACCTGGGACATCCGCGGCCGCGAAGCGCTCGTCACCGTCGGGCTCGCGGCGTTCGACGTCTCCCGCTTCCCCTGGGCGATGGGCGCCGATCGGGAACCGGCTCTCGGCGCCTACGTGGCGCGCCATCTCCAGCTCGTGGCGGGCGAGACCCCATGCGCCGCCACGGCGGGGCCGCGGGCGCTCAGCGCCCCGCCAGGGCGAGTGATCTACGAGTGGCGCCTCGGCTGTCCCGCCGCGGGTGCGCTCGGCATCCGGAGCGACCTCCTCCTCGAGGTGGCGCCCGGCCACCTACACTTCGCGCGCGTCACGCGGGATGGTGCAGCGCCCGCGGAGCGCGTCCTCAGCGAGCGCGAGCCGAGCTGGGTCCTGCATGGGGCGCCAGGCGCCTCGGCGTCGGCTTCGCTCGCCGCCTACGTGAGGCTCGGGGTCGAGCACATCCTCGGCGGCGCCGATCACCTCGCCTTCCTGCTCGCCCTCCTGCTCCTCGGCGGCGGCCTCGCCGACGTCGCCCGGCTCGTGACCGGCTTCACGGTGGGTCACAGCCTGACGCTCGGCATCGCGGTGCTCGGCTATGTCCAGCCCGACCGCGCCGCGGTGGAGGCGCTCATCGGCCTGTCGATCGCGCTGGTGGCCGCCGAGAACGTCTGGCTCGGCGGCGAACGAACGTTCGTACTGCCGTGGACGGTAGCCACGACCCTTGGACTCCTCGCCGTCTCCGCCGCGGCGGGGTGGGGCAGGGTGCCGGCGGCCACGCTCGGCGGCGTCGCGCTGTTCGCGCTCTGCTACTTCGCGCTGCTCCGCCGGGTATCCCGCGCCGGCGCGCTGCGCTGGGGGATCGCCTTCCTGTTCGGCCTCGTCCACGGCTTCGGCTTCGCCGCCGTCCTGATCGAGGCGCGGCTCCCGACGGAGCGGCTCGTGCCGGCACTCTTCGGCTTCAACGCGGGCGTCGAGCTCGGACAGCTCGGCATGGTCGCGCTCGTGTGGCCGGCCGTGCGTTGGATCCAGACCCGGAGCCGACTCCACCTGGCGCTCGTCGAGGCGGGGTCGGCTGCTGTCCTGGCGCTCGGCGTCTTCTGGTTCGTCAGCCGCGCGTACGGCTGAGCCGCAAGACGTCAGGGTAAGACGCACACTCACCGGACCCATGGCACCCCCTGGATGGTCGCGCGGGGGCAGCCCCTGGATTGATGCACTGGCAAGAGGGCAGACCCCGGGTCCTCGTCACCACACGTCGGGCTCGAACATCGCGTCCTGTCGCGCGGCGCGGCGGCGGAGGATCTCCCGCTGCTCGCGGTGCGTGAAGATGTAGAGGTCCTGCCGCTCGACGCCCCGCACCACGCGGCGGGCGACCTCTTCCGGGGCGATCGTGCTGCCGACGAGCGCGCCGGCGGGCGGCACGACCGGGTCGCCCGGGTTGCGCAGCTCGGCGGGGCGATTGCGG
>VBKF01000022.1 GCA_005888095.1 Deltaproteobacteria bacterium
GGGCTGATTCAGCTCGTGCGCGAGCCCGCTCGCCATATGCTCGATGGTCGCGACCCGGAGCACGTGTGCCAGCTCGGCCTGATGCTGTCGTCCTGCCTCTTCCGTCCGCTTGCGCTCGGTGATGTCGCGGAGCGTCCCGACGAACCGGCGACGGAGGCCGTCGTCGAACGCGCTGACGTGGAACTCCATCGGAAAGATCGTCCCGTCCTTCCGCCGGCCGCGGACCTCATGCCCGACGCCGAGGGTCTTCGGGTCGGCCGTCTGCAGGTAGCTCGCGACGCTGTCTCGACCGTCCGGCTCGGACGCGAGCATCGTCACGGGCTGTCCGATCACCTCGCCGCCGGCGTAGCCGAACATCTGCTCGGCGGCCGGGTTGAACGAAAGGAGGGTGCCGCGCTCGTCGATCGTGATGATGCCGTCCATGGCCGTCCGGACACCGGCCCGCGTCATGGCTTCGCTCTCGCGCAGGATCTCCTCGGCGCGCTTGCGTTCGGTGATGTCCTCGATGGCCAGAAGGATGAGATCGGGCCGGCCACCGCCGCGGGCCAGGGTGCGCGTGTTGAGCAGCAGGGTCCTGCGGCCGCTCTTCCCGACCTCGTGCTCGACTTCGACGCTCGTGAGCGTCCCCCCGTTGCGCAGGATCTCGCCCAGCGGCTCGGGCAGCGCCGGCGTGTCCTGCCCGCGGTCGCCCAGCTCGTACACGAACCGGTCTACGGTTGCGTCCGGAGTCAGGCCGAAGGTCTCGTAGAAGGAGCGGTTGGCCGACTGCACCCGCAGCTCGGAGTCCAGCACCAGCAAGGGTTCCCGGATCGTGTCCACGATGGCCTCGGCATAGAGTCGGGCCTCCTGGAGCGCCTCTGCAGCGACGTCCGAGAAAGTGATCACGACGCCATCGATCCGGTCGTCGTGCGTGCGATAGGGCAGAACCTGCCGGATGTACCACCGGCCGTCTCGACTCTGGACCTCCTTGCTGACCGAGGCCTGGCGGGCAAGCACGAGCTCGGCATCGTGCAGGAGGTCGGGGTCGATGCAGCGCTGGGCGAGGTCGCCGATCGGCCGGCCCACGTCCGTGGCGATCAGGTTGAAGAGCCGGGTCGCGACCGGCGTGAACCGCCGCACGTGGAAGGTCGTGTCGAGGAAGATGGTTGCGATGTTGGTGCTGGTCAGCAGGTTGTCCAGGTCGTTGTTCGCCTGCTGCAGCTGTGTGACCTTGTCCTCGAGCTGCGTGTTGACGGTGTTCAGCTCCTCGTTGAGCGAGTTCAGCTCCTCCTTGGAGGTCTCGAGCTCCTCGTTGCTGGAGCGTAGCTCCTCGTTGACGGACAGGATCTCTTCGTTGGCGACCTTCAACTCCTGATTGGAGCTCTCCAGCTCCCCGATCGTGCCCTGGAGATCCTCCCGCGTCGCCCTGAGCTCGTCCTCGAGCTGACGGTCGCCCGGCTCTTCCCGTTCAGCGGGCGCCCCGGGGACTGCCGGCGGGGACGCGACCTGGGGCTCGTCGACGAAGGAGACGAGCAGCACGCCGTCGGTCTCGCGGGGCATCCCGACCGGTTCCACCGTCAGCTGCACCCGGTGCCACCCGTCCTCGCGCCGGACGTGGGCGCCGGCGACGACCCTGCGCTGGCCGTCCTTGAACGCACCGCGGACGGCGGCGCGGAGCTTCGTCTGCAGCCCGTCGCGTACGCGGGACGTCAGATCCTGGGTGGGGACGCCGGTCGGCTGGACGAGATAGTCGTGGGTTGGTCCTGCGAAGTACAGGATCTCGCACCTGCGGTTGATCAGCACGCACGCCGGGGCAAAGCGCTCGAGCAGCATCTGCCGGGCGAGTGCGCCGAACTGGCCGGTGCCTGGAGTGTCCAGCCCCCTGTCGACCCGCCGGCTCAGGGCGACCTCCGGGACGGGGGGGAACTGCACCCTGTCGTACCGCGTCGGGCCGATGCGTCGATAGATCCGCCCTTTCGGCGAGGCCACTTCGAACAGGTCCTCCTCCTGGCCGATCCCTTCGGCGGTGCCGAGAAGGAGGTATCCGCCCTCGACGAGCGCGAAATGCAGCAGCGACAGGATCTTCTTCTGGGCCGACGGCTCGAGGTACATCAGGACGTTGCGACAGCTGATCAGGTCGAGCTTGGAGTACGGGGGGTCCAGCAGCACGTTCTGGCGCGCAAAGATCACCGACTCGCGCAGCTCCTTGCTGACGCGAGCGCTGTGGTCCTCCTCGAGGAAGAAGCGCCGCCGGCGCTCCGGCGACACGTCGCGGACGACGCTCTCCGGGTAGAGGCCGACGCGGGCGAAGTCGAGCGCGCCCGGATCGACGTCCGACGCGAAGACCTGCAGGGGGACACCCTTCCGGCCGGCCTGCAGCTCCTCGATGAGCAGCATCGCGATCGAGTAGGCCTCCTCGCCGGTGGCGCAGCCTGGCACCCACACGCGCAGTGGGGTCCGGGCTTCCTTGCGCTCGACCAGCGGTCGAACCACCCGCTCTTGAAGGTCGCGCCACACCTCGGGGTCGCGAAAGAAGTTCGTCACGCTGATCAGGAGATCTTCGAACAGTAGCTTCGCCTCCCCGGGCTGGGCCTTCAGAAGTTCCACGTAGTCGGCGACGTCCTCGACGTGCTTGAGGCCCATGCGGCGACCGATGCGCCGCCCGAGCATGCCGCGCTTGTAGCTGCGGAAGTCGAAGTGCGTCCGCTCGCGCAGGAGCGCGAGCACGTCGCGCAGGTGATCGTGCGTGATCTCCGCCGGAGGGGAAGAAGGGCCGGCGCCGCGCGCGTAAGGATGCCGCAGATACTCGAACAGGATGCGGGGCATCTGCTCCGGAGAAGCGACATGGTCGACTGCGCCGCCGGCGATCGCGCTGCGCGGCATGCCGTCGTGCTGGGCGGTAGCCGGGTCCTGCGCCATCGCCAGTCCGCCCGCGGCCTTGATCGCTCGCAGACCGATCGTGCCGTCGGAGCCGGTACCGGAGACGACGATCCCGATCGCGTGCTCCTGCACATCCGCGGCCAGGGCGCGCAGAAAGAAATCGATCGGCATGCGTATGCTGCCGGTCCCGACCGGCGCGGTCAGCCGCAGGGTCCGCTCGCTGATGCTCAGGTACCTGGCTGGCGGGATGCAATAGACGTGATCGGCCTCGACCGGTGTGTCGGCCTGAACCTGTACCACGGGCATGCCCGTGCACCTCCCGACCAGCTCCGCCATGAAGCTTCCGTGGGTCGGGTCCAGGTGCTGGACGAGCACGAACGCCATGCCGCTGGTGGAGGGCAGCGCGCTGAAGAACTTCGTGAGCGCGTCGAGGCCGCCTGCCGACGAGCCCAGGCCTACGATTGCACGGAGCACCGGGAGGGCTGGTTCCGGGGCGCCCCCGGAGGGTTCCTGGCCGGCCTCCGGGCCGGCCGGGCGTGCTCGTCGAGCCGACGCTCCGGGCTTCGCGACGGTCTTCTGCTTCGAGCCGCGCCGCGGACGTGCTGCCGCACGCACCCGCGTGCTCGCGAGAAGTGCGAACCGTCTCATCGCATCGCGTGCCGCCCGCGTTGCGATGGCTGGCAGCGCGGAGCGGGTCTAGTCCTCTCCGCCACTACCACGGTTCGGGCGGGATGGCATAGAGCCATTCGTGCTCCCGCTCAGGGCCCGTCCACGGTCGGGAGGAGGCGTCCGGGAGGGGCGCGTCGGGCCGGTAGGTGAAGGGCGGCGCCCGCCCGGCGCGATCTCGCTCGTTCCGGGTTGTCCGTCTCCTCGCCGGGATGGCGCTCGTGAGTCTACAGCCACGAGCGTCGATCCGGACCTGAGCACCATCGTGGTCTCGGCGGCGATGGCGATGCCGGAGAGGCCGAGCGCCGCGAACAAGGCGACGGTGGGTCGTGAGTGCATCAATCGTGACGTCCTCGTGACCCCGATCGCGTCGAGGGTTCCGCCGCTCATGCTGCCAGCAGGATAAGAACACCGAGCAGGAGGAGGTTCATGGAGCGTCTCCTTCGGCGAAGGGGAAGGCGTGGGCCGCTTCTGAAGCGGCCCACGCCGGGGTGAGGACGCGGGGCGCGTCGGATGTGTCCTTGCCTCGCTGGGTTGCTCTCACGCAGCCGCAGCAGGCGGATAGCAAACCGGGCAACAGGGACGAAAGACGAGATTCTACGCACGCACCAGTACGTACGTGGTTCTACGGGGTGCGGCCGGGAAGAAACGCCCGATACGCGACCCCTCAGTACCGGTACTCGAAGACCACGCTGAACTACGTACTCGTGGACCCGACCGGGTGCCCGGCAACGGACGCCGTCAAAAGCGGGAGTGACACGGTCCTGACCCACTACCGGCCGAGCGTAGAGATTGAAAGATGGGACGTGCTCGCTTCAGAGACGCAGCAGTGAGGCTAGAGGGGCGAACGGGAAATCTCCCCTCGTCGGGACTCTCACCCGACCAGTTCACGGCAGGTAGTGAGGCTGCACGATGAGAAACTCGAACGGGGTATTTGCTCCGACCTCGAGCATTCCTCCTGTCGATTGGTACCCGGCAAATTACCGTTCAACTCCTCCGCTTCCTCACGCAATTCCTGCGTGACCTGAGCAATATCCCTGTCGCAGCGCCCAGGGACCCGAGGTACCAGGTATTCCTACGCAGGTGTTTGTACTCCTTGCATTTGCTAGGCCAGGCGGCGTAAGGCGGGCAGCATCTCCGCCATTCGCCCGCGCTAACGGCTCCCACGAGCGAACCTACGGAGCAGCGCATGCCGGCGCCCCGGCCCGCTTCCTCCGAGTCGTATTGAGAAGGCGCGATGACGCGATTCCTGCTCGGTCTGATGGCCCTCGGCCTCTTCGGCGCCACGCCACAAGCCTCAGCGGCCTGCCGGTGGTTCGGGACCCAGCTCCAATGCGACCTCGGTGGGAACCAGGTACTGATCGGCACGCAACAAGTGGCCGAGCCCGCCTACGCCGGGGCTTTGCGCGCACAGCCCCTGCTTCAGAGCGGCGAGCTCCTCGACGCCCGCGCATTGCCCGAGGGGCCCCTTCTCCGACTCGATCTCCAGAACATCGGCGTGTACCCGGGTTTCTGCCAGAAGTGGGGGAACGAGACCTACTGCTACTGAGCGGGGCGGCACATCTGAATCGGATAGGCGTCAAACACCAGCGACAAGGAACGCGCTGGCGGTCGCCAGCTCGACGAGCAACATTCTCCCCTCGACTAGGTCGGGCCGGCGCGCGCGGCCAACTCGAGTGCGCGTGACAGGCAACGTTCGGCCTCCTCCCACTCGCGAGTCGACGGTCCACCGTGACGGTTCTGGGACGGTTGCCCACGCAGACGATGGCGAGCCATCGCGCTCGGTGAGCGGCACGATGTTCGCGGCGGGCCCGCGGTAGTCGCTCGCGCGCTTGCCCGCGCGCCGGAGGTCGTCGAGGTCGATGATGTGGTAGCGGCGGAGCATCGACGGATGGTGGCGGCCCTCGCCGCCCCGACGACGCTCAGCGGGATCACGGTCGCCCTCGCCCGGCGCGGGATCCGCATTCCGATATGACCCCCGCGGGCTCGCCATGGCGGCCCCGATCCGCTAACAAGGCCCGACCGTGGTCTCGCCCAGCGTCACGAACGCCACCCGCGACGACCCCCACGTCGAGCTCTCGCGCGTACGGATGGCGTTCGGGGATCGCGAGGTCTT
>VBKF01000023.1 GCA_005888095.1 Deltaproteobacteria bacterium
CTTCACCCCGGGGGACATATCGGGGACGAGCCACGACCGAACGGCGAGCACGGTCACCCTCACGGTGGCCCGCATCCCCGGCGACGACGTCTACTGCGGTCGCGCGGCGCGGTTCGACTTCCGCTTCTCCACCAGCGGACCGATCACCACGCAAGCAGCCTTCGACGCCGCGTCCTCGGTCGCAAACGTGCCGTCGCCCCCGGCGGGAAATCACGACGCCGGCGGGACGCTCACCGTCGGCGATACGCGCTTCGCCGGCCAGCTCGTCTTCCTGGCGGTCCAGGTGGTTGACGACGCGGGCAACGTCTCACCGCTCACCGCGGTCGGCAGCTTCGACTTCGCCCCCACCTTCACGCTCCGGCGAGCGACCCTCTACTTCCGCTCCGCGCCGGGGGGCGGCGACGATCGGCTCATGATGACCGCTTCGATCCCGACGTCGCTCCCCGCGGCAAGCCCCCTCGTGCTGACGCTCGCCGACGCCGACGGGACGATCTACTCGGCGACCATCCCGGCCGGCTCCTTCGTCGCCAGCCGGAGCGGCTCGCGCCTCACCTTCCGCGACCCCACCGGGACGATCGCGGGCGGCCTCACGCGCGTCACGCTGGCGCTCACCCGCGGTGGCCTGCGCTTCACCGCACGCGGCCGCAACCTGGACCTCCCCGGCGCCGACAGACCGGAGATCACGACGACCATCCAGCTGGGCGGACAGCCCTTCCGCTCGACGAACCTGTTCCGAATGATGCGGACGCGGCTCCGCTTCCCGTAGGAGCGAACGACGAAAGGGGGTTCATCATGACATCTCGCCGTACGACTCGGTCCGGAGCGCTAACCGCGATCGGCCTCGTCCTGGCCGCCGCGGCCGCCTTCGCCCACAGCGAGCGGCCGATCGACTCGCCGCCGCGGCCGGGGAGCGTCCCGGATCCGAACCGCCGGAGCGCGCATACCCTGGTCGTCTGCAAGCCGTCGTCCAAGCCGACCCGGGCGGAGCATGCGGACATCCACCTCCGGTTGAGGACCACGACGGGGGACGCGCTGGAGCTGGCGCGAGCGCAGGAGGCGGCCTGGCACCGCAACACCCGGCTGTTCAAGAAGTGCCGCTTCGAGCACATCCAGGACGCGGTCGACGTGGCGCCGAACGACACGGCGATCGAGGTCATGCCCGGCGTCTACCGCGAGGAGCCGAGCCGCGGCGCCCCCACCACCTCCTGCGGCGATCTCAACTGCGCCTATTCCTACGAGTACCACGTCGCGCACCCGCACGACGCCAACCTGATCGCGATCCTTGGCAAGACGAACATCACGCTCGAGGGCACCGGTGCCGACCCGCACGACGTGCTGGTCGACGTCGGCTTCGCCAAGGACGTCGGCGTCCGCTGCGACCGCTGCACGGGCTTCATCGTCCGCAACCTCTGGGAGCGCGACGCCAACGAGCACGGAATCTACGTCGTCGAGTCCGACGGCTACATCTTCGACCGCACGATCGGCAGCTTCAACGACGACTACTCGCTCTTCTCCTTCGCCTCGGATCATGGTCTCTACACGGACTGCGACGCGAGTGGATCCGGCGACGCCGGCCTCTACGTCGGCGGGGCGCCCAAGACACCCGGGCGCGTCAGCACGACGGTCCAGCGCTGCAAGCTGCACCACAACGCGCTCGGTTTCTCGGGCACCCAGGGGAACTACGTCGAGATGGTGGACAACGACGTGTTCGACAACGCGATCGGAATTTCCTTCGACACCGAGCAGGATCACCCGAACGCCCCACTCGACCACTGCATGATCGTCAACAACGACATTCACGACAACAACTTCGACATCTACGCCCCCGACTCCGACCGGCCGCCGGGCGGCCCGGCGTACGATCTCCTCCACTACCCGGTCGGCACGGGCGCCTGGGTCATCAGCGGCCAGAGCTGCACGGTCACCGGGAACCGCATCTGGAACAACCACTGCTTCGGCACCATGCTCTTTGCGAATCCGCTGGAGATGGCGACGTCAGACGGCAACCAGCAGACGGACAACATCATGGGGGCGGCCGCGGGCGGGGCGAACGGGACGATGTGCGGCACGCAGGGGGTGGACTTCTGGTGGGACGAGAGCGGCACCAACAACTGCTGGCAGGACAACGGCGCCGTGACGAGCGATCCTGCAACGCTTCCCGACTGCTCTCTGCCGAACGCAGGCGCGGCGAACCCGCTCAAGGACGCGATCCTGGCGTCGTGCCTGATCGCGGATCCGAGCACGGGCCAGACGCTGGGCAACTGTCCGTTCGGCACCAGCAACCAGGCTCCCTACCTGAGCCGCGATCAGGCCGAGTGCGGGAACGGTATAGTCGACCTGGGCGAGGACTGCGACCCCGGGTACCCCGCCGGCAGCCTCCCCGAGACCTGCGAGACGCTCGGCCATGGACCGGGCACGCTCGGCTGCCCCACGGTCTACGATTCAGCGAGCAGCGCTTTCCTCTGCCTGTGGGACACGAGCCAGTGCGCGGCCCCCGCCTGCGCGCGCTACGGCAAGGCGCGGCTGCGGCTCGGCAACCTGGGTGCGCCGAACGGCAATGAAACCCTCAAGTTCACCGGCCGCAAGCTCGACGGCAGCGGGCGCACCTTCAATCCGGTCACCGAGGACGTGAGCGTGGTGCTGCGGGACGACAGCCAGCTCTTCTACCTCGGCCGCATCTCGGCCGGCAGCCCGCACTGGTCGGCGAGCGCGGGCCACTATCTCTACTTCGACCCCGCCGGGTCCAACGACGGCATCGTCTCGATCGACCTCCGGGCGGTCCCCGGCTTCGGCGGCCCCTTCAAGGCCGCGATCGAGGTCGGCAACGCGAACCTCGGGGCGGCCGCCACGACGCGCGACGCGTTCCTCACCCTGCGCGTCGGCGACGACTGCTGGAGCGCCGGGATGGCCTGCATGGCATCGCTCAGCGGCCAGACGGTCACGTGCCGGAAGGGCTCGATGCCGTAAGGGTCACGACTTCGAGCTCGCCGCGGCTGTAGCGCACCCGCAGCGCCTTCTTGTCGAACTTGCCGACGCTCGTCTTCGGTACTTCCTCGATGACGCTCCAGCGCTCCGGCACCCACCAGCGGGCGACGCGACCCGCGAGGAACGTCCTCAGCTCGTCGACGATCACCGCGGCGCCCGGCTTCGGCACGACGCAGGCGAGCGGGCGCTCGTCCCAGCGCGCGTCGGGCACGCCGATGACCGCGGCCTCGAGCACGTCGGGATGCGCCATGAGCGCGTTCTCGAGCTCGACGGAGGAGATCCACTCGCCGCCCGACTTGATGACGTCCTTGGCGCGGTCGGTGATCTGGATGAAGCCCTTCGCGTCGACCGTGCCGACGTCGCCCGTGCGCAGCCAGCCGTCGTGGAACTTCTCGTCGGCCGACTCCCGGTGGTAGGCACCCGTGACCCAGGCGCCGCGCACCTCGATCTCGCCTGCCGACTTGCCGTCCCATGGCAGCACGCGGCCGGCCTCGTCCACCACGCGCAGCTCCACCCCGGCCACCACCCGGCCGGCCTTGGCGCGCCAGTCGAGCTCCTCCTCGGGGCAGCAGCCCTTCGGCGGGAGCGCAATGGCGGCGAGCGGGCTCGTCTCGGTCATCCCCCACGCCTGCACGATGCGGACGCGATGCTGCCGCTCGAAGCGCTCCATCAGGCTGCGCGGGACGGCGGAGCCGCCGCAGATGACGAGGCGGAGCGAGGAGAGATCGATCGGGTTCGTCTCCGCCCAGCGCCCGATGTCGTTCCAGATGGTGGGCACGGCGCCCGACACGGTGGCCCGCTCCTCGGCGATCAGGCGGCAGAGCGGCTCGGGCTGGAGAAAGCGTCCGGGCATCAGCAGGTCCGCCCCCGTGAGCCACCCGGCGTAGGGCAGTCCCCAGGCATTGGCGTGGAACATCGGCACGATGAGGAGCACACGGTCGTGCTGCGTGAGCCCGAAGACCGACGCGGAGCAGACGCCGAGCGAGTGCAGGACGGTGGAGCGGTGGCTGTAGACGACGCCCTTCGGGTTCCCCGTCGTGCCGCTCGTGTAGCACATGGCCGCAGCGGCCCGCTCGTCGAGCGGGGGCCAGTCGTAGTGCGGCGCCTCGGCGGCGAGCAGCTCGGCGTGGCGGAGGGCCTTCGAGCCGAGGGGCGCAGCGTCGCCGTCGCCGATGACGACGAAGTGCTCGACCGTGCGCAGCTCGCGCGCCACAGGCGCCAGCAGCGGCACGCAGGAGGCGTCGACGAGGACCACGCGGTCCTCGGCGTGGTTGGCCACGTAGGCGAGCTGCTCGGGGAAGAGGCGGATGTTGAGCGTGTGCAGGACGGCGCCCATGGAGGGCACCGCCAGATAGGCTTCCAGGTGCTCCTGCGTGTTCCAGCCGAAGGTGGCAACGCGGTCGCCGGGTCGGATCCCGAGGCGCCGGAGCGCGCCCGCGAGCCGTGCTGCCCGCTCGGCGACCTCGGCGAAGCAGGCCCGGCGCACGCCGCGCTCGCCCGCGGTCACCACCTCGCTGTCGCCGTAGAGGCGGGCCCCGTGCTCGAAGAGCGCCGTGATCGTCAGCGGGCGGTCCTGCATCGTGCTCTGCATGGCGCGCCTTATACCCGCGCCCGGCTTGCTCGTGCGAGGGGGCCGGCGGTAGAGACCGCGGGTCACGAAAGGAGGACACCGGCATGCGGCTCGAGAACAAGGTGGCGATCATCACCGGGGCAGGGCAGGGCATCGGCGAGGCCTACGCCCGGCGTTTCGCGCGCGAGGGCGCCAAGGTGGTGGTCGCCGACGTCAATGCCGAGAAGGGCACCGCGGTGGCCCGCGCGATCGGCGGCGAGGCGGTCTTCGAGCGCGTCGACGTGGCGAGCGGGGAGGACACGCGGCGGCTGGCCGCTGCCGTTGCCGACCGCTTCGGCCGGATCGACGTCCTCCTGAACAACGCCGCGATCTTCTACGGCATCGAGAATCAGAACTTCTCCTACGCCTACCTCCGGAAGATCTTCGACGTGAACTACTTCGGCGCCTGGCTCATGTGCCGGGCGGTCTTCCCCACCATGAAGCAGCAGGGCGGCGGCGCGGTGATCAACCAGTCGTCGGCCGCCGCGTGGATGCACCCCGACATTCCGTTCGAGGGCGACCAGCTGCCGTCGTTCCATTACAGCGTGACCAAGGCCGCCATCAACGCGATGACGCACTACATGGCGGGCTGCGTCGGGAAGTTCGGCATCCGCGTGAACGCGATCGCGCCCGGGCCGACCATGACCGAAGCGACCAAGCAGCTCGTCCCCGAGGGCATCCTCGAGCTGATCGTCAACATGATGATGGCGATCCACCGGCCGCTCGAGCCCGATGACCTGACCGGCACCGCGGTGTGGCTCGCCTCGGACGACGCCAGGATGGTGACCGGGCAGTGCATCCTGGTCGACGGCGGGATGATCATGCTCGGGTAGCGCCGATCCTGCCCGACGAATTCCTCCTTGGACGGCTCGCCCGCGCCGCGCTTCACGGAGCCGGCGCCACGCCGTCCGGACGACAGGCCACCGTCTTGGCCTGCCCGCGAGCCCGAACAGACCGAGATGCCGGGTACGTCCGCCGACGCCGCGGAATGCTCCCACGCCGTCGTGCGGGCGATCGGATCAAGGCAGCCTTTCTCGCCCAACGCGTGATCGCGCCGGCCCCCGATCTCTTCGACCGTGCCGGGGTCGTTTTCAGGGCCCTGCATGGCGACGGACGCGGGCTCCGGGACCGGCTGGGCGTGGTGAACGATCTGCTGATCGCGCTCACCGCGTCGCGCATCGGCGCCACGGTCGTCACTGCGAACGTCGATTCAGCCGGGTCCGGCGCCATCTCCCGGGCTTGTCGGTCGCGCCGCCGTCGCCCTGACGGCATGCCGGACGGCATGACGGCACTGCGCGCGTGCTGGCTCGCCACGGGCGCGTTGAAGGCTCGCCCGACGCCCGCTACCGGCGGCGGGACTGGTCAGGGCTGAAAAGCCTTCGCGCCAGCGTCCGAAGCTTGCACCGGCCTTGACGGCGGCGGTGATGCTCGCCGCAACGCCATGTTTCAGATTCCGGTTGCGGTCCGCCCGGCGTTCTCGCACGGGACCGCCGTCCTGCGCACCAACCGGTGGACGGCACACGCCTCGCTGGCGCGGCGACCGTGGGCGCCGCCACCTCGTTTGCACGAAAAAGGTACGAGGCGTTCGTACGCGCAGCCCTCGCATCGCACGTGCGCGAAGCCTCGGCGGAGCGCTCCGCAGGTCAGGAACTCGCGGAACTCGCGCTCGACGAAGCGGGGAAGGCCGCCGCCGTCGGTGCGGTCGGCGACCTCGCGCAGCAGGACCACATGGTCATTCGTTCGAAGTGGTGCCTGCGAGAAATAGACGTTCGAATCATACGGCCGGGCTTGGGGAGGCGGGGGGGACCCCGGGAGACGCTCGTCGTCGGGGTCCGGGCACACCCGGGCCGGGGCCACGCGGAGACGGCCCCTCAGGCAGGGTTGTCGGCTAGGTCCGAAGAGATTTCGCCAGTCGGTCGCGCACTGCTTCATGGCCAGTTCGCACGCCGGATTCTCGGGAGGCCCAAGCACCTCCCGGTGCTGCGCTCCAAGAGCAATAAAGACGTTCTTCGCGGCGAACCGTCCGAGTACTCGAATCCCGGCCTCGGATCGGTGCAGCGAATCTCCCAGACCTCCTCTGGCGGCGGCTTTAGCCGCATCATGTAGGCGGCCCGCTTCCACTTCCCTGCCTGCGGAAGGGTAATGACCTCTCCGCGTAGAAACGTAGAAACACCTCCAGGGTCGCCCGGACTACGCACCAGCGCCCGGCCTCGAAAGCGGTGGTCCATGGGCCTTGGAGTTGAGCGTTGATGGGTGAAGAGACGCATAAAGCGTATCTGGTCGCTATCGCCCAGGCGTTTGAGAACGAGATCGACGATGCGATGCTCGTGAAGCTCTATGGCACGGAGCCCGCAGGAGAGGCGCGCTACTCGCCACCGAAACCTCGATGGCAGGCTTCCCGCGCTGATGAAGGAGGCCGGGTTCATCTCGGTCCGCGAGACGGACCGGCTGATGACTGCGTTCGGCACGCTGTCCCTCTACGCGAGCCACATGAGCACGTTCTGCGGACGCCCCCAATCCGCGACGTGCAGCTCGCCGCCCGGGCGAAGCAGCTCGCGGACACGGGCGAGCGTGGCGCGCTTGTTGACGCTCGTGAGGTGATGCAGCACGAGGCTCGACACGACCCGGTCGAACGAGGCGGGCGGGAACGGCGGCGCGAACGCCATCCCCTCTCGCAGCTCGACCTCGACGCCAGGCGGGTGACCTTCTCCCGCGCGATGGCGAGCACCTTCGGGTCTCCGTCGAGCCCGACGACCCGCGCGGCTGGGCACGTCTGCTTCACCATGATCGTGAGCGTCGCCGTCCCGCATCCGAGGTCCAGCACGTCGTGGGCCGCTTGAATCCGGGCCTGCTCGATCAGGCGGCGCTTGAACGTCTCCTCGCGCACGGTCGCGCGCAGCACCGGGTCGTAGAACCGAGTCAGCCAGTCGAACCCGAGCGCGGGAACGTACGGCTGCTGCTCCATCGTCTTCACTCCT
>VBKF01000024.1 GCA_005888095.1 Deltaproteobacteria bacterium
CGCTCGACCCGGTGCAGGTCTCCGCCGCGTCGCAGCTGCCGGCCGAGGGGCGGCACGCCGTGCCCGCCGGCTTCAAGGTGCAGGTCGTGGTGCAGCACGACGTGCTCGACCCGTTGGCGCTGCCTTCGTCGCACTGCTCCACGTCCGTCTGGACCTTGCCGTCCCCGCAGACGGCGATCTTGCCGACGTCGACGAACGCGCACCGGCACTTAGCCGAGGTCCCCGGGATCGTGTCGTTGGCACTGTTGCACGCGTGGTTGTTGTTGTTGTCCCAGCTCAGACACGTCCCGACGTCCAGGATCCCGTTGCCGTCGTTGTCTTCGCAGACAATACTGACCGATCCCCCGCCGCCAGGGTTGAGGTCGTAGACGTTCGTCTGGTTTTGCTGGATGTCGGCGCACGTGTCGGTGGGCGTGACGCCGATCTCGCCGTTGTAGTACGGGCCATTCCCGTCGAGCAGCTGGAGGTCGTTGTTGGTGGTGGAAGCGGGATGGAGGAAGTCGCGAAAGCACACCCCGCCGTTCGCCTTGGCATCGCCGCCGTCCTGGGCGATGTAGAAGCCGATGTCGAAGCGCGTCTGGGCTCCCGACACGATCTTGGCGCGCATCGGCACGGATATCTGCTGGTTGATCACGCACTGCCTCGTACCCGGACAGGTGCCACCTCCCACCACGCATGGGTCGGTGCTGTCACTGACGATGCAGGTGGCGCCGTTTTGCGTGCCGCCCACACAGGTCCCCAGCACGGCGATCGAGGCGATCGCCACGTCACCGGCAGAGCAAATGCCTCCCTGACTGAAGCCCGCGGCGTCGCGTATGCACTGTCCTGCGACCGCCACCGGTGGAGCGCCGACACCGAGACCGCCGAGGGTGACGCCGGCGGCGAAGATCGAACACCTCACGCTCCAGCGGAGGCCTCGCCCGTTGGTTGCCTTCACTGCACGCGAGGCACTCATAAGATTGAAGGAGCGGCGGCTCGTCGAGCGCTTGCGCGGGTCCATCTGGCGTCTCCCTTGTCCGGGTTTTCCTGGAGTGGCACTTCAGGTCGGGTCACCGTGCACGTGTTTCAGAGCATTCGCTGCAGCAAACAAGAAACGCAGTTGCCATGGCAACCTGCGTGCGGAAAGCCATACCACGGGAAATCGCGGAACTTCAAGGTCCAAATTGCGATTCATTGCGAACCCTTCGTGGCCTCTCGCGTAATTGCAATTCGTGCCGCGGGGCATCATGCCCTTCTCCGAGGGCGAGCCCTCCCTTAGTCACGACCCCACTCCACACGGCCCGGGGGAGACCCAGCAGCTCATGCCAGTAGGCGGCCGCCCATCGCGGCGTAACTGGCTGCCCCCGCTTACTTTTTTGAGCGCTAGGGATTCTGCTAAGGCAGAGCGCAACCACGCGCGGGGCGTCGCGCACCGGTTCGGCGCTGGCGGGCCGGCGACGCGTCGATGCGGTTGCCTCCCAAACAACGGTCGCAGGACGCTACCGCATTGTGTTCACACCGGCTCGGTGCCCGTCTTGCCCCCGAAGCGCGGCAGGTCGTCGGCGACCGTCACCCAGGGCGCGCGGTCGTCGAAGTAGAAGTGCGCCTGCGGCGCGTCGCTCGCGCCGTCGAGGTTGGCGAGCACGATGTCGAGGTAGTCGCGATGGAGCGTCGACTCGCAGAAGAGCGAGCTGCCGCACGTGCCGCAGAAGCTCCGGGTGCCGTGCTCCGACGACCGGTAGCGCATCAGCCGCTCCTCGCCGGCGACGATCCGGAAGCGCTCGTACGGCACCCCGATCCACGTGACGTAGCCGGCGCCATGGGCGCGACGGCACATCGAGCAGTGGCAGTGGGCGCAGAAGAGCGTCGGCGGCTCGATCTCGAAGCGCACCGCACCACAGAGACAGGCGCCGGGGACGGGAGAGGTCGCCATGCGCCGACGCTAGCAGACCTCAGTCCGGCGGCGCCATGGCGGCGGCCGGTGCGCGGCCGAGGGTCGCCGTCCGCCAGGCGACGGCGCCGAGGACGATCGCGCCGCCCACGAGCGACAGCGCGCGCGGCGCCTCGCCGAGCAGGAGGAACACCCAGCACGGATTGGCGATCGGCTCGATCATGCCGATGAGCGATGCCCGCGTGGCGGGAACGTGGCGGAGGCCGCGGAGGAAGAGCACGTACGCCCCGGCGATCTGGACCACGCCGAGGAAGACGAGGATGCCGCCCGAGCGCGGCGAGACGCCGAACGCCGGGCCGACGAACGGCAGCAGCGCGACGGCCGCGAGCACGTTGCCGTAGGTGACCGCGGCCTCGGCCCCGATCCCCCGCTCGCGTCGCAGGGAGAGCACGAGCAGGGCGTAGAGCAGGCCCGAGACGAGCGCCACGAGGTCCCCCGCACGGCCGCGGGGGTCGAGCTCGCCGACGAAGAAGAGCGCCATGCCGAGGAACGCGACCGCGATCGCGCCCGCGTCGCGCCGCGAGAAGGGCTCCCCGAGCACGAGCGGCGCGAGCACGAGGATCCAGACGACGCCGCTGTACTGGAGGAAGATCGCGTTGGCCGCGGACGTCCACTTCGTCGCCACGACGAACGTCGTGAGACAGCCGGCGTAGCTCACGATCGCCGTGCGGAAGCCGAGCGTCGCGCGCCAGAGCCGCGGGCGGAAGAACGCCGCCAGCACCACCGCCGCCACGGCCGAGCGGTAGCAGGCGACCTTCAGCGCCGGCTCCGCCACCGCCTTGATGGCGACGCCGCCCGTCGACCAGAGCAGCGCGGCGGCGAGGACACAGAGAGCGCCGCGGCGCTCGTCGGACATCTTGCCGGCGCGTCCTCGCCGGTGCGTGTCATGCGGCTCGCCTATCGAAGCTTGCACGGCCACGAGTGTCGCGGGGCTGCAGAGCAGCGCGGCCCGCCGCGCTGCCGATTCTCGCGCCTTCTCCGGCATGGGGGTTGCTCGCGTCAAGCGGTCTCCATGCAGCGGCACGCGGCACTTCGCGCTCTCGCTCTGCTGGTCGTGATGGCCGCCGCGAGCTCGTATGCCTTCGGCTTCACGTGCGACCTCGCGAGCGAGTGCGACAGCTTCAATCCCTGCGTCAGCGACGCCTGCGACGCGAGCGACCCGGGCGCCGGCCCCGACGGCTGCGTGCACACGCCCGTGCGCGACGGCACGCCGTGCGACGACGGCAGCGAGTGCACCACCAACGACAGCTGCCAGCAGGGGGCCTGCAGGGGCGGCATGGAGGTGGAGGGGCCCTGCGACGACGGCAACCCGTGCACGGCGAACGACGCCTGCGTCGCGGGAAGTTGCATCGGGGACCCTCTGCCGCTGGACGGCGCGCCGTGCGACGAGCTGAACCCGTGTACCAAGGACGGCGTGTGCCAGGGTGGGACCTGCACGGCCGACCTGCTCGACGGCACGCCCTGCGACGACGACAACCCCTGCACCGCGAACGACACCTGCGAGCAGGGCCAGTGCACCGGCGATCCCTTCTTCATGGCGGGCGCGCCCTGCGATGACTTCGACCCCTGCACGGCGAACGACGTCTGCGTCGCCGGCACCTGCAGCGGCGACCCCGAGCCCGAGGGGACATCGTGCGACGACGGCAACCCGTGCACGGCGAACGACGTGTGCACCCAGGGCTTCTGCAGCGGCGATCCCGTACCCGACGAGGAGCGCGCCGCCTGCGACGACGGCAACCCGTGCACGGGCAACGATGTGTGCACGCAGGGCCTCTGCAGCGGCGATCCCGCGCTCGCGGACAGCGCCCCATGCGACGACGGCAACCCGTGCACCGACACAGATACCTGTCTGGATGGGTTCTGCGCGGGCTCCATCGTGAAGGACGGGACGATCTGCAACGACGACAACCCCTGCACGACCGGGGACACGTGCCTCGACGGCTTCTGCGGCGGCGGCCTCGAGCCCGATGGGACGGCGTGCGACGACGCCAACCCGTGCACGGCAAACGACAGCTGCCAGCAGGGTGCCTGCACGGGCGGCGTGCCCGACCCGGCGGGCACGGTCTGCGCCGACGACGGCAACGCGTGCACGCGCGACGTGTGCGACAGCTCCGCCGCGTGCCTCCATCTGCCGGGCAACGAGGGCACGGTGTGCCGCCCGGCCGCCGGCGACTGCGACGCCGCCGAGAGCTGCAGCGGATCGAGCGCGAGCTGCCCGCCGGACGGCTTGAAGCCGGCCGGCGTCGAGTGCCGGGCCGCTGCCGGTCCCTGTGACGAGGCGGAGCTGTGCACGGGCCAGAGTGCCGAGTGTCCCGCCGACGGCCTCAAGCCCTCGACCGTCGCCTGCCGGCCGGCTGCGGGGCCGTGCGACGAGGCGGAGCTGTGCACGGGCCAGAGCGCCGAGTGTCCCGAGGACGTCTTGAAGCGGGCGGGCACCGAGTGCCGCCCCGCAGCGGGCGTGTGCGACATGGGCGAGCTCTGCACCGGCGACAGCGCCGACTGCCCCGAGGACGAGCTCGCGTCCGCGACCGTCGAATGCCGGCCGGTTGCGGGGCCGTGCGACGTCGCCGAGTTCTGCACGGGCCAGGACGCGGCGTGCCCGGCCGACACGAAGCGCACGGACGTCTGCCGTCCGGCGGCGGGTCCATGTGACGCCGCGGAGCGCTGCGACGGCATGACCGATGTCTGCCCGCTCGACGCGCTGCGGCCGAGCGGCGACGAGTGCCGGCCGGCCGCGGGTCCCTGCGACGTCGCCGAGACCTGCACCGGCACGAGCACGACCTGCCCGGCGGATCGCCTGAAGCCCGCCACCGCCGTCTGCCGCCCGGGGGCGGGCGCATGCGACGTCGCGGAGCTCTGCACCGGGCAGGATGCCGCGTGTCCAGCCGACGCCTTGAAGTCGAGCAGCGTCGAGTGCCGGCCGGCGGCGGGTCCCTGCG
>VBKF01000025.1 GCA_005888095.1 Deltaproteobacteria bacterium
GACCTGGGGGCTGCGCGCCGCCTCGGCCACCGTGTTCACCGGACCGCACGGGACTCCGACCGCCTCGAAGCGCTCGAGCCACTCCGCCGCAGCGCGCGTGCGGAGGACGCGCTCGAGCTCGCCCTCGAGCGCGTCGGCATGCTGCCGGCGCAGGTCCGGCGACACGAAGCGCGGATCCTCCAGCAGCTCGGGGCGCCCGATCGTCCGGCACAGCTTCTCGAAGTGCTCGGGATGTCCGGCGCACACCACGATCATCCGCCCGTCGCCCGTGGCGAAGGCCTGGAAGGGGGCGATGTTCGGATGGCGGGTCCCCAGGCGGCCCGGCACCATGCCGGTGACGAGGTGGTTGGTGAGCGCGTTCTCGAGGATCGCGAGCTGACAGTCGAGCATCGCGACGTCGATCATCGTGCCTGCGCCGGTGTCGCGGCGCTTGAGGAGTGCGCTCGTGATGCCCACGGCGAGGAAGAGGCCGGCCGCGATGTCGCCGATCGAAACGCCGACGCGCGCCGGCGGCTGATCGGGATAACCCGTGAGGCTGAGGATGCCGCCCATCGCCTGGGCGACCATGTCGAAGGCCGGGCGCCCGCGCAGTGGACCGGTGTGCCCGAAGCCGGACGCCGCGGCGTAGATGAGCCGCGGCCAGCGCGCGCGGAGCGTCGCCCAGCCGTAGCCCAGCCGCTCGAGCACTCCGGGCCGGAAGTTCTCGACCAGCACGTCGGCGGCGCCGAGCAGCGCCTCGAAGATCGCCCGGTCCTCGTCCCGGCGCAGCTCGAGGGCGATGGACTCCTTGCCGTAGTTGAGCGCGGAGAAGTACAGGCTCTTGCCGCCGACGAACGGGCCGATGAGCCGGGCATCGTCGCCCACCGGCGGCCGCTCCACCTTGATGACGCGCGCGCCGAGGTTGGCGAGGATGAGCGTGCAGTAGGGGCCCGCGAGCACGCGCGTCAGGTCGATCACCGTCACGCCGGCGAGTGGCCGGGGGTCGGCCCGGATCATGGCAGCGGAGGATACGCGCTCCGGCAGCGGCGCGCGACCGAGAAGCGCCCACCACGAGCCGTTCCGGTGCCGATGGCGCCCCCGGGGCCCTTCGGCCGCGTACCGGTGAGAATCCTTCTTTCCCCCTTGACGAGGAGAACCCGCTCCGTGTTATGCGGGAGCATGCGGACAATCGTACTGCTGGCCTTCGTTCTGGGCGCCCTCACCCCCGCGTCGGCCGATAGCATCAGGTGCCGCTTCGGGCCGGGCGCCACGCCCGCCGTCACGGCACCCAACAAGCCGCACGGCTCGCAGATCCCCATCGACACCATCGTGGTGGCGATGCAGGAGAACCGCTCCTTCGACCACTACTTCGCGCAGCTCCGCCTCCAGGGACAGCCGCACGTGCGCCGGGTACCGAAGAACGCCTCCAACCCGGACCCCACGAACCCCAGCGGCCCGCCGATCCCCCGCTTCCACGAGACGAGCTACTGCGAGTGCGCTGACCTCGATCATTCCTGGAACGGTACGCACCACGAGTGGGACAACGGCGCGATGGACGGCTTCACGGCCGCCAACACCAACGCCTGCAATCCGACCGGCAGCCGGACGATGGGATTCTACGACTCGACGGACCTGCCCTACTACTACTCGCTCTACAGCCAGTTCGCGATCGCCGACCGCTACTTCGCGTCGGCGCTCACGCAGACCTTCCCGAACCGCTTCTACCTCTACGCCGGCACATCCTTCGGCCACATCCGCAACGATTTCCCCACCAGCCCCACGGAGTTCGCTCCGCCAGGCGGGACGATCTTCGAGGCCCTCGACAACGCGGGCATCACCTGGAAGATATATTTCTCGGAGATCCCGGCCGGTTTCCTGTTCGCCTACGTTCGCGATCACGCAGCCAACACGGCGCCCATCCAGCAGTACTTCAACGACGCCCAGGCCGGTACGCTGCCGCAGGTCGTCTTCGTGGATCCCCTCTTCAACCTCAGCGGGACGGAATCGAGGAACATGGAGAACGACGAGCACCCGCCCGCCAACATCCAGGTGGGGGAGCAGTTCGTTGCCAGCGTGGCCAACGCGCTCATGGCGAGCCCGCAGTGGCCTCACGCGGCGCTCTTCCACACCTACGACGAGCACGGCGGCTTCTGGGATCACATGCCGCCGCCGCCCGCCTGCCTCCCGGACAACATTCCACCGATGCTCCAGTCCGGCGACGAGCCGGGGGCGTTCGACCGTTACGGGATCCGCGTGCCGGTGGTGGTGGTGTCGCCGTACTCCCGCAAGCACTACGTGTCGCACCGGACGTACGACCACACGTCGATCATCCGCTTCATCGAGACGCGCTTCGACCTCCCGGCACTGACCCGGCGCGACGCGAACGCCGACCCGATGCTCCGCCTCTTCAACTTCCACCGTACGCCCTTCGCGACGCCGCCGGCGCTGCCGCCGGCTCCGGTGGACGAGGCGCACCGCCTGCAGTGCTCGCCGAGCGGCGCCTTCATCGATCCGGTGGAGTTCTAGCCCAAGGGTCGCCCGTCCCTGAGGCTCGGGAGCCTCGCGATCTCCCGAGCTCCATCACCCGCAAGGTGAAGGGCACGTGCGTGCGAATCGTCTCGAACTTCGGATGCGGCCAATCGTGGTGCAAACGGCGCTCGCCTTCGGTCTGACGATCGCGCCGCCGGCGTGGGCGCTCCCTCCCCCGCTGTCCTGCCCGAGCTGCTGGGTGCCGCCCCTCTTCACCAGCTGGCAGATCCAGTTCACCGGCACGCTCGACCAGGCGTTCAACGCGACGCTCTGGGCGTTCGTCTGGCCGGCGCGTCACCAGGCGGGCTCGTCGACCGACCCGAACCTGCCGCCGATGGGACTTCGCCTGCGGCTCAAGGCGAGCCTCGACATCTCGGGCTTCTCGCCGGCGAACCAGGTGATCCTCGCTGCGCTCAAGCGATACGGCATGTTCGTCGCCGACAACGGCGGCCCGTGGTTCGTCACCGGCGCACCCGACCCGCGCTGGGACGACGACGACCTGCACCGGCTTGGGCAGATCATCGGCGCGGATTTCGAGGCGGTGGACGAATCCGGGTTGATGGTCGGGCCCGACTCGGGCCACGTACGGTGAGGTTCCAAATCGATCCCGACGGCCTCCGGCTCGCAGCCCGTTGCGTGACGCGTCGTGCGGAGTCCCGCTCCGCCCGCGGGCGTCGCGCGTGGCGCGAAGCCTCTCCCGCCTCGCGTCACCTCGCGCGCCATGCACCTGCGCGAGGCTCGTGCGCAAGCGCGAGCCCGGGCGAGGTTCGCATATTTGGAGAACCCCCTTTTGGACCGGCACAGTTCTTGGGTAAAGTCCCAACATGATGCGCGGTTTCCCCTACCTCATCTTCCTCGCCGCGCTGGCCTTGGTGCCGGCCGACCACGCACTCGCCAAGGCGTTCAACCGCCCGCACATGCACCAGCCCGGCCACGGATGCCAGATCCAGGTCGGCCCGGTCACCGTCCCGCGCGGCGAGGAGCTGACCGAGTGCACCTACCTGAAGATGCCGAGCAAGCGCGACATGGCGGTCCACCGCGTGAAGATCAAGGTGAGCGGTGGCAGCCACCATGTCCATCTCTACCGGCCTGCTGATCCCACGTTGAATCTCGCCGACGGCCACGAGACCTGCAACATGGCGCTCGACTTCAGCGTCTGGCAGCTCGTCCTGGCGGCCCAGGACATCTTCCTCGACTGGCGGCTCCCCCCGGGTGTCGCGTTCCACTTCCGCGCCGGCGAGCAGCTCGCCGCGCAGACCCACTTCGTCGACAACGGCCTGCTGCGGACGCCCACGGGGCAGGGCTGGGCCCTCTTCAACCTCTACTCGATGCCGCCGCGGAAGGTCCACTCCTACGCCGGGGCGATCTTCGGGCAGGACCGCGACGTGGTCGTCCCGGCGCACGCGACCTCCACCGCCACCACCCGCTGCCTCTTCCCGAAGCCGGTCACGCTGCTCGCGATCACGGGCCACTACCACTACCGCGGCGTCCGCTTCACCGCCGGCTCCTGGGACGGCACGGGCGGCGAAAAGCTCTACGAGCAGAACGGGTACCTCGATCCTCCCTTCGTCCGCTACTCGGGCGACCACGCCCCCACGGTGAAGGGCCTCCAGTGGACCTGCACGTACGACAACCAGACCGACCAGACGTACAAGTTCGGTCCGTTCACCGACCGGAACGAGCACTGCAACCTGTTCGCCTTCTACTACCCGACCGACACGCCGGACGAGTTCACGACGTGCGTCCAGAAGGACGGCGTCGTGACGACGACGGTGCGGGGGCAGTGAGCCGCGGGCCCTCGGCCGGGCCGCGTCGCTGACGCGCGCCGCGGGCCTGGCGCGCCCGCCTCAGGACGTGCCGCGATAGAAGAAGTACTCCGCGGTGTAGGGCACGCGCATCTCGCGGCCGACGTCCGCAGCATCACAGCCCGTCGCAGGCGCCTTGCCGCCGCCGGTGTTCACCCGCTGAACGAAGGTCACGCGATCGAAGACGCCCGGGCCCTTCGTGGACTTCGCCTGCAGGAGCAGCCAGGGAATGGCGTCGAGGTCCGGCGCCGCCGCGCTCTGCACGACCGCCCCGACCACCTTGCTGCCGCTCTGACTCTGCCACGTCGGCCCCACGTAGTGGATCCCAACGACGTTGCCCTCGGCGTCGAACAGCTTGGCTTTCGGCGCCTTGAAGCTCCAGGCGAACTGCGTCGCGTCGGTCGCCGAGGGTTTGCAGACGTAGATCTGCACGCCGCCGGCGTGCGCATGGAAGGCCACCGTGTTGCCTTCCGGCACCTCCAGATTCGCGGGTACCGCGGGCGCACGGTCGTCCAGCGCCGGCGTGGCCAAGGCCGGCGAGAGCGATACGCAAACGCCGAGTACCATCGTCGAGAGAGTCAACGCTACGCGCCTTCGTCCGCTCGAAACCATCACGCACCTCGCCGGCCGTCACCTGTAATCGGTCCCGAATGTGTCTGTAAATTCAGAGATCCCCCGAATCGATTCGGGGCTCCCCCAACCCCAAGGTGCGGGCGCGCCCGATGCACGGCCGCGCCGCGCTCGAGCCGTCAGACCAAGCCGATGGAAGACAGGAGCCCCTTCACCAGCTCGGGCAGGTCGGGCACCAGATCGTCGAGCCACCCCGCCGTGAAGGAGGGAATGATCGCGAGGACCCACAGGATGACCCACGACGCTCGGAAGCACGAGCGTCGCCACCGTGTGTCGTGTTCGTGCGTGATGACGAGACGGATCATTCTCGGCCAGGGAGTCGACGGAGAGCTTCCGCATGAGACTCGCGCGATGATATTCGACGGTCTTTTCACGCATCGCCAGCGTCCCCGCGATCTCCCGGTTGGTCTTCCCGTCGACGACCAGGTCCAGCACCTGCCGTTCGCGCGGTGTCAGACGTCCGAGGCGCCAGGCGCGGTCGGCGCGCT
>VBKF01000026.1 GCA_005888095.1 Deltaproteobacteria bacterium
CGCCGATCCGGGGCGCGCGGCAACTACGGTCCTCGTGATGACCGGCGACGCCGCCGTCGGCGGCGAGCGGCTCGACTCGATCTCCGCTCCGAGCGCCAGCCGCGACACGGCAACCTTCCTCGGCGGGACGAGCGCGGTGCTCGCGACCAGCGGCGGCGTGTCGACGGTCGTCGCCAGGACGGGGGACCCCCTTCCCGCGCCGCTCGACGGCACCTTCAACCAGCTCTCGAGCCGCGTGGTGATCAACGACGACGGCGCGATCGCCTTCAGCGCGACCTTGAACTCGCGGCTCGTGAGCGAAGGGCTCTTCCTGCGCGAGCGCGAGGGTCTCGTGCCGGTCACCGACGGGACCGCGCTCCTCGATGGCGCCCTTACGGACCTCAACCGCGAGGGCGATCTGCTCTACACGACCGGCCGCACCGCGATCTCGCTCTGGAGCCGCTCGACACGGAAGGCGGTGCGGCTCGTCACCCGTGGCGATCCGGCACCCGGGGGCGGGAGCTTCGAGTTCCTCGGCAGCCGTCCCGTGCTGAATGACAGCGGCGTCGTGGCGTTCGTCGCCATCGTGAGGGTCCCAGCGGGCCGCAGGAGCAACGAGACCACGGGCGTCTTCACCGTCGACGGCTCGCGGCGGGTGTCGGCGCTGCTGCCGGCTCAGCCGGTCACCCGCACGGTTTCACGTGCCTTCCTTCGCCGGGCGGTGGCGATCAACGGGGCCGGCGCGGTCGCCTTCACCGGGGTGTTCGGCTCTGTCGAGGGGGCGTTCCTCTTCAGCCCCGCGGGGTCCCTCACTCCGGTCGCCCGCGCGGGAGACCTGATCGGAGGCGAGCGGCTGGCGGGCTTCGATCCCGAGTACGTGGGCGTCGACTCGAGCGGCCGGGTGGCGTTCGAGGGGATCTTCGCCGGCGGGCCGCGGCTCGTGATCGCGGCCGGCGGCTCGCTCGCCGCGGTCAGCGGCCCGCTGCAGGACGCTCACGCCTTCGCGCCTCGGCTCACGGACAGCGGCCGCATCGCCTGGGTCCGGGACGGCCGGGTCGAGAGCTACGATGGAGAGAGCGCCCACCCGGTCGTCGCCCCTGATGCCACCCCCGTCGGTCCGAGCGTCTCGGTCTCCTCACCGAGCATCAATGACGGCGGCGTCGTGGCCTTCGCGGCGCGACAGGACGGGCTCTACGTACGGAGCCGCGGCACGCTCGCACGGGTGGCCGCGATCGGTGACGCGGTCGGCGGGGTGACGATCGCGACCATCGACACCCAGGTGGTGCGCGGCGGCACCGTCGCCTTCTTCGCGAGAAGCGCCGCCGGCGATCCCCTGCTCGCCGTCGGGCGCGGCGGCAGAGCCCTGGTCAAGGTTGTCGCACAGGGTGACCCGAGCCCGATCGGCGGGACGTTCGACTTCCGGGAGGAGTTCCTCGACGCCAGAGCTGGACACGTCTTCTTCGTCTCGTCAGTAACCGGAGGCAGCGCGGAGGAGGCGCTCTTCGAGGCCGACGTCGGCCGGCACAGGGTGCGCGCCCTCGTGAAGCGTGGCGACGCCGTGCGGGGACACGGTCGAATCACGTCCTTCGACCAGGTGTCGGCCACGCCGAGAGGCCCTGCGTTCCTCGCGGGGCTCGACAATGGGACGAGCGTCGTCTTTCTCTGGCGGCGAAGCGGCCCTGTGCCCGTCGTCACCGCGGGCCATCCGGTACAGGGCACGGACGGCCGGAGCCTGGTCGGGGTCGGCGGGTTCGTGATGCATGGCGACTCGCTCCTGCTCGACGGCTCGCTGTCCGCCGTCGACGGCCCAGCCGGCCTCTTTCTCTGGAGGGCCGGCCGCCTCTCGAAGGTCTTCCTCGACGGCGAGCTGGTGCCCGGCTCGGGCCCGGTCATAGATTCGCAGCCGATCGCCCTCGGCCGCGGAGGTGCGTTGTTCCTCGGCTCCTTTTCTCCGCCGCCGGACGCGATCGAACGGCTCGGCATCTTCCAGCGGCGCGGACGCTCGACCCAGCGTTTCATCGGCGCCGGCGACGCGGTGCTCGGGGCCACGATCACGGACATCGAACGTCCCGCGGCGGCCGACGGCTCGCTGATCGTGGCCGTCGAGCTCGATCCGCCGGCTCCTGCCCGCGCCGCGCTCCTGCGCGTCGGACGATAGACGCCGCGCTACTTCTTCGCGGCCGCCGCGGCGGCCTGCGCCTGCTTCATCGCCGCCGTCTGCGGAATGCCGGGCACCGAGAGGTGCTCGCCGAACGCGGCGTCGAAGTTGCGCGCGATCTCCTCCGCCGTCATGCCGCCCTCTTTGTACATGGCAGCGAGCGGCTTCGGCGTCTGGAAGAGCGTGTAGGCGTAGCCGCGGCGGCCGAAGACCTGGCCGTTGACGTGCGCCGCCCGGTCCGAGGCGAGGAAGGCGATGATCGGGCCGTTCAGCTCGGGGTTCATCTCGGGCGGGACGGGCCGCCCCTCCATGCCGGGGATCGTCCCGACCATGCGGGTCATGCCGGCCGGGGCCAGCGCGTTGGCGGTGATGCTGTACTTGCCCTCGGCGTTGCCCTTCATGAACTCGACGGCGATCACGAAGGTGAGGCCCATGAGCCCGGCCTTGGCCGCGCCGTAGTTCGACTGCCCGAAGTTGCCGCGCAGCCCGGCGCTCGAGACGATGTTGATGATGCGCCCGAACTTCTGCTCCTTCATCACGGGCAGCGCGTGGCGGCAGCAGTTCCAGCCGCCCTTCAGGTGCACGGCGATGACCGCGTCGAACTCCTCCTCGCTCATGTTGACGATCGCCCGGTCGCGGATGATCCCGGCGTTGTTCACGAGGATGTCGCAGCGTCCCCAGGTGTCGAGGGCGGTCTTGATGATGTTGCCCGCGGCCATGAAGTCCGCGACGGAGTCGTAGCTCGGCACGGCCTCGCTGCCGAGCGCGGCGATCTCCTTGCACACGCCAGCCGCCGGGTCCGCGTCCGTGCCGCGCCCGCCGAGGTCGCAGCCGACGTCGTTGACGACGACCCTCGCGCCCTCGCGCGCCAGGGCGAGGGCGATGCCGCGGCCGATGCCCCGGCCCGATCCGGTGACCACGCCCACTTTGCCCGCGAGCAGCGTGCCCATCGCATTGTCCTCCGAGCCGCGGCGCTAACACGGCCCGCTCGAGAGTGTCAATTGAAGGGGCGGGCCGCGCGTCGCGTTTTCGCCGCGCCGGGCGGTCTGGTAAAAACGGCGGCGGTGGACCGGATCATCTTCCTGATCGGCGCGCCGCGCTCGGGGACGACGCTGCTGGCGCGGATGCTCGGTGCGCACTCGATGATCTACGGCCGTGCCGAGCCGCACCTGATCACCCCCATCGCGCATCTCGGCTACTACGCGAACGTGCAGAAGGCGCCCTACGATCCGTTCAACGCCGAGCAGGCGATCCGCGAGTTCGTCACCGACCTGCCGCGCGGCGAGGCCGACTACCTGGACGCACTCCGGGCCTACACCGACACGATGTACGAGCGCATGCTCTCGACGGCTCCCGGCAAGCGGTTCTTCCTCGACAAGACCCCGGCGTACGCCCTCGTGCTCCCCTTTCTCGTCAAGCTCTACCCCGACGCCAAGTACATCGTGCTGACGCGCCATCCGCTCGCGGTGCTCAGCTCCTGGGTGGAGTCGTTCTTCGACGGCGACTACCAGGTGGCGCTCAACCACAACCCGCTCCTCGCCCGCTACGTGCCCGCGCTGGCGCGCATCCTGCGCGAGCGGCCGGTCCCCTTCGTCCACGTGCGGTACGAGGAGCTCGTGCGCGAGCCCGAGGCGAACTTCCGCCGCATCTGCGACCACCTCGGCATCCCCTTCGAGGCCGCGGCCATCGAGTACGGCGAGCAGGGCGACGCTCCCAAAGGGCTCGGCGACCCGACCGGCGTGGCCCAGCACAACCGGCCCGTCACCTCCTCGATCAGCAAGTGGGCAGCCGAGATCGCGGCCCAGCCGGAACTCCTGGCACTCGTCGGCCGACTCATCGAAGAGCTCGACCCGGCCGACCTCGAGACCCTCGGCTACCCGCGCGAGAAGATCGTGGCGCAGCTCGAGGCGGCGCGCGGCGCGCCGGTGCCGGTCAAGCGCGAGGCGCCGATGCGCTACGCCCTCGAGCGGAAGGTCCTCGTGGCGCTCCGGCGGAACATCCACCACAACACACTCGGCCGCGTGCTGAAGCGCGTCCGCTTCGCGCTCGACGTAGTTCTGCGGGAGTAGTAGTCGTCCGGGACATGGCGCGACTCGAACCGGTCCCGGACGCCTCGCTCACCCTCGGCACGCGCTTCTGGTTCTGGATCATCCGGCGCGTCTTCGGCCGCGTGCTGACGCCGTACCGCATCCTCGCGCACGCTCCGCGCCTGGTCGGGGGTTCGACGCTCGCGAACGCGCTCTTCGGCCTCGGCCGTTGGGAGATCGGCCCGGAGCTGCGCACGCTGATCCACCTGCGGGTGGCCTCGCTCGTCGGCTGCGTCTTCTGAACGGACATCAATACTGCCGTCGGCAGGAAACGAGGCATCAGCGACGACAAGCTTCAAGCCGTGGCCGACTATGCGCGCCACCCGGGCTACACCGAGCGCGAGCGCGTGGCGCTCGCCTACGCGGAGATGGTGACGATCTCGCCGAACGACGTCACCGACGAGCAGTTCGCGGACCTCCGTCGCCACTTCACGCCGCGCGAGATCGTCGAGATCACGGCACAGGCCGCCTTCGAGAACTTCCGCGCGCGACTGAACCGCTCGCTCCGCATCGAGGACGACGGCTTCGCGGCGCTGCCAGTCGAGAAGCTGCCGAAGGCGTTGTGATGCAGGAGGAGACGATTCCCGTTCCCGGAACGGTTCGCTTCCCCGTCGAGCTGACGCCACCCGAAGGCTTCGACCCCGCGCGCCTCGAGACCTGGCCGAGGGTCGAGGGCCGGCTCGAGTGGGTGGGGGGGAGGCTGCTCTACATGCCGCCGTGTGGCGACCGACAGCAATACACCGTGGCGGATGTCGTGGCCACGCTCGTCAACTGGGTCCGCTCACACCCCGAGTTCGCCGTGGGCACCAACGAAGCCGGCATGCGACTCGGCGACGACTCGCGGGGCGCCGACGCGGCGATCTGGCGCCGCGCCAAGGGGGACACTTACGACGGCGGCTTCCAGCGAATGCCTCCGGTGCTTGCCGTCGAGGTCGCCGGCCGCGACGAGGGCGAGCCCGAGCTTCGCGACAAGGCGCGGTGGTACCTGGGCGTCGGGGTGCCGATCGTGTGGCTCGTGCTGCCCGCGGAGCGCGAGGTCGTCGTCGTCACGAGCGAGGGCGAGCGCCGCTACGGGGTGGGGGAACGGCTGCCGGCCGATCCGCGTCTGCCCGGCCTCTGCCCGTTGACGGACGAGTTCTTCGTTCAGATCTCGCAGCCG
>VBKF01000027.1 GCA_005888095.1 Deltaproteobacteria bacterium
GGCGTCTCCAGGAGGAGATCGGTCATGCCGAAGATGCCGTTCATCGGCGTGCGGATCTCGTGGCTCATGTTGGCGAGGAACTCGGACTTGAGCCGGGCCTGGTCGAGGGCCGCGTCGCGCGCCTGCTGGAGTGCCAGCTCCACCCCCTTGCGATCGGTCACGTCGCGCAGGGCCGCGATGGCCAGCCGCTGCCCGCCCAGCTCCACCTCGCTCACCGCCAGCTCGAGCGGGAAGCTCGATCCGTCCCGGCGCCGCCCGACCAGCTCGCCGCGCGGCCCGCGGCCGGGGTCGAGCTCCGGCACGAGCCGGCGGACGTCGTGGCCGACCACCTCGGCCGGCGGGTAGCCGAAGATGCGCTCGGCCGCGGGGTTGAAGGACTCGACCACGCCGGCCGCATCGAGCGTCACGATGCCGTCGGCCACGTTGTCGAGCACGGCCCGCACGCGCGTCTCGCTGGCCGCCACGGCATCGAGCATCGTGTTGAGCGTCGCGGCGAGGGTGCCGATCTCGTCCGGGCCGAGGGCGGGGGCGTAGGCCGCCGCGTCTCCCGCCGCCCGCCGGTCCATCGCCGCGCGGACCAGCGCCAGGGGGCGCAGGACCAGCCGCCGGAGGAGGAGGTAGGCGAGCGCGCTCACCAGCAGCACCGTGCCGCCGAGCGCGCCCATCATCCGCCAGAGGGCTTTCGAGAGGTCGCGCTGCATGCTCCGCCCGTCGAGCTTCAGCACGAGCGCGCCGTCGGAGCGCTGCAGGTTGGTCAGGAAGAGGTTCGACATGCGGAGCGGCGTGGCGAAGTGCCACTCCATGGTCTCGCGCTCGAGGTACGCGCGCCGCTGATGCCGTTCCATCGCCTCGCTCACGTCGTCCCTCGCCCCCTGGTCCGGCAGCGCGCTGGCGGCCAGGTTGATCCAGGCGTTGCGCGTGGAGGCGACGACGCGCGGCGGCCGGTCGGCGACCACGGCGATGAAGAGCACGTCGTGCTCGCCACCGAGCGAGTTGACGGTGCGCACGAGCTCGGCGGGTTCGGCGGTGATCTCGACGGCGTAGGTGACGGCGTTCATCAAGAGCTCGGCCCGGTGGCGCACCTGCTGCGCGACGAGCGCCGCGAACGTGCGCTCCGCGTACCAGGCGCCGCACGCGCCCACCGCGACGCCGACCGCGATGAGCGGCAGGACGACCTTGGCGCGGATCGACCGGACCTTCATCCGCGTCGGCCCGCCCGCGCCAGGGGCTCCTGGGCGAGGCAGTCGGCGGCCGCGCCGCCGTCATGGATCCGTCCCGACGTGCGGAGCTCCGCTGCCATGGCTTCGACCGCAGCCTCGAGCGGTCCGCCCGGCGCGAACAGCGGTCGCTGCTCGCGCGAGGTGAGCATCCTGATGCCGGCCAGCGCGTCCCGGAGCCCGTCGACGCTCATCCCCCGGCGGCGCGCCATGCAGTCGTCCGCCTCCGCCCGATTCTCGGCCGCGAAGGCGAGGGTGCGGTCCCACGCGCGCACCATGGCGGCCGCATCCCGCGCCCGCCGCTCGAGCACGTCGGCGGCGAGCGCCACGACGTCGAACAGCTCTTCGGGAGCGTCGCCGATCGCCTCCCAGGCGCCGACGGTCATCACGCCGGCGCGGGCCAGGATCACGTCCGTGCCGCTCGACGTGCCGAGGGCCATGAATGCGCGCGGCGCGCGCCGCGTCCGGTCGCGCGATTCGAGCACGTCGGCCAGGGTGCCCGTCATGCCGTCGATCTCGCCGCGGTCGAAGGCGCGGAGCAGGTCGCCGAGCGAGGTCGATTCGATCAGCCGGACCTCGACCCCTTCGGCGGCGAAGAACCCCCTCGCCTCGGCGAGGAAGAGGAACTCGTTGCCGGGCCATGGGCTCATGCCGATGCGGAGCGGCGCCGGCCGACCCCGGCTGCAGGCGGCCAGCACGACGACCCCGAACGCCCAGACGGCGCACCCGTACCGCCGCCGCGTCCCGCCGCACCTCATGATGAGCCCCGTCGACTCTATCGGCCCGACGGCGGCAAAACTTCAGCGCCCGCCGGGTCGCCGCCTTGGCTTCGGGCGGCGAAGCCTCATAATGGCGCGACGCAGGGCCGGCATGACCTCCGGGGACCGCTTCCTCATGTGCGCGCCGCGGTTCTACCGCGTCGCATACGTCATCAACCCGTGGATGGAGGGCAACGTCGGGCGGACCGACGCCGAGGTCGCCACCCGGCAGTGGGAGGGCCTGCGGGCGGAGCTCGCCCGGCGCGCCGGCCTCGACGACGTCGAGCCCGCGGACGGGCTCCCCGACATGCCCTTCGCCGCCAACGCCGGGCTCGTCCACGACGGCACGTTCATTCCGGCGCGCTTCCGGTTTCCCCAGCGCCAGCCCGAAGTCCCCCCCTTCACATCCTGGTTTCGTGATCGCGGCTACCGGGTCGTGCCGCTGCCGAGCAGCGGCACGTTCGAGGGCGAGGGGGACGCGCTCTTCCAGCCGGGCGCGCCGCTCGTCTGGGGCGGCTACGGCGTGCGCACCTCCCTGCAGGCGCACCGCGACCTCGCCGATCTCCTCGACGTCGAGGTGATCCCGCTCCGGCTGGTCGACGAACGCTTCTACCACCTCGACACGTGCTTCTGCCCGCTCCCCGGCGGGCGCGTCGTGTACTATCCGGACGCCTTCGACCACGACTCGCTGGCGACGATCCGGGCGCGGGTGCCGGCGGAGAACCGTTGCGAGGTCGACGCGACCGACGCCCTCAACTTCGCCTGCAACGCCGTCGTCGCCGGCGGGGCGTACATCACGAACTTCGCCGGCCCCGCGCTCCGCGAGCGGCTCGCGGGCTGGGGTCTCGAGGCCGTCGTCTGCCCGCTCACGCAATTCATCCTCGCGGGCGGTGCGGCCAAGTGCCTGGCGCTCCACCTGACGCACCCCGGCGCGCGGCGGGCTGCCGCCGCGCCGCGCGTCCTCTCCGGCGTGCGCGAGCGGGTGGTCGAGGTGCAGGGCGACCTCCTCGACACCGGGCTCATGAACACCCTCCTCGACTGCATCACCGAGGGCGGCGGGAGCTTCGAGATCGAGACCTTCCAGGCCGGCCTCCGGCACGACCAGGCGTCGCTCGCGCGCGTGCGCGTGGTGGCGCCGTCGCCCGAGCGGCTGGGCGCGATCCTCACCCGCCTCGTGCAGATGGGCGCCCGCGTCGCCGAGGAGGACCGCGATGCGCGGCTCGAGGCGGTCGCGCAGCCCGGCGTCGCCCCGCGCGACTTCTACAGCACGACGATCTACCCGACGGAGGTCCGGGTCGGCGGCGAGTGGGTGCGCGTCGGCGGCCAGCGCATGGACGCCGTGGTGGTGGTCGACGGTCTCCCCGACGCGCCGCGCGCGAGCTGCCGCCTGCTCCGCAGCCTCGCGATGGGCGACCGCGTGGTCTGCGGCATCGAGGGCATCCGCATCCACCCGACGCGCGTCCCCGCCGCCAGCGAGACCTTCGGCTTCATGACCGCCGAGACCTCGAGCGAGCGCCGCGTCGAGCTCGCCGTCGACCGGATCGCCTGGGAGATGCGCCGGCTGCGCGACCGCGGCGGCAAGATCGTGGTGGTCGCCGGTCCGGTCGTGATCCACACCGGCGGCGGGCCGCACCTCGCCCGTCTCGTCCGCCGCGGCTACGTCCAAGCGCTCCTCGCCGGCAACGGCCTCGCCGCGCACGACATCGAGCAGGCGCTCTTCGGGACCTCGCTCGGCGTCGACCTGAAGCGCGGCATCAACGTCCAGGGCGGCCACCGCAACCACCTCTACGCCATCAACCTGGTGCGCGAGAGCGGCGGCATCCGCCAGGCCGTCGAACGCGGCGTGCTGGGCGAGGGCATCCTCTACGAGTGCGTCGAAAACGGCGTGCCCTTCGTGCTCGCCGGCTCGATCCGCGACGACGGCCCGCTGCCCGAGACGCTGATGGACCTGCTCGCGGCGCAGGAAGCCTATGCGCGAGCCATCGAAGGCGCCGACATGATCCTCATGCTGTCGTCGATGCTGCACGCCATCGGCGTCGGCAACATGACCCCGGCGGGCGTCCGCCTGATCTACGTCGACATCAGCCCCGCGGTGGTGACGAAGCTCGCCGACCGGGGCTCGGTCGAGTCGACGGGCATCGTCACCGACGTGGGGCTCTTCCTGAACCTGCTCGACGCGCGGCTGGGCGCGCTGGAGTAGCTGAGGTCAAGGGAGAGGTATGCCGAGCTCGCGGCATATCTTACGCACGAGGAAGTCGACGACTTCACGGTGGCGTGGCACCGCGGAGTGAACCCCCGTCTTGGCGTTCGCGAACCACGAGTGCTTCGCTCCCTCACGGACGAGGGTACACCCGTGCTTCCGCAAGTGCGCCACGAGGGCGTGTCGCTTCATGCCCTACGCGACGAGGCTGATTTGCAACCGTTCGACCTGCCGTCGCGTCCCGTGGAGCTGCCTCGGGCTGATGAGCGCAAGTTCACGCAGGGCGGTTTTCAAGCTCGCTCGGGCCATACGGAGGCTTCGCTCTTGCGCGTTGACCCCTGGGATTTCTGGGACATACCCAACGTACCACTTGCCGTGGCGTTCGAAGATCGCGGTTACCGTGAGCCGCCGGGGCGTGACTTCTCGTCGGCGCCTCTTGCGTGCTTTCGGTCTGCTTTCTGAGGAGCCCGCTCGAGCGCGCCTCATCTTTGAACTTCCATGCCGGACCTCGCCTCGAGTGTCCAGGCATGAAGACATGCGACGGCGCGAGGTCACACGGACGTCTCCTTCAGCAGTAGCCGCCGAGGCGGACCGCGTAGGGCCGGGACGGCGACAGACGCTTCCTGCGTGGATCGACGATGAGGCCCAGCGCCTCCAGCGTCTCGATGCCCAGGATGGGCTCCTCGACCTTCCCGATCAATACCGTGGCAGGTGCTTCACGGCCGTCGATCCGTACGACAGCCACGTCGGCGAGCAACCGGACGCGCCGGCCGTCTGCCAGGCGTACGCTCACGGACCGCGTTCCCTTCATCCCGAGCGCTCGCGCCAGACGTGGGGGATCACGGTGAAGGTCGCACCGGTGTCGACCAGCATGCGGGTCTCTATCACTCGCTCCGCCCGGAGACGGACGCTCTGGTGAATGTGGCCCACCGCACCTGTCACGCTATCGGAGCAGACTGACTGGAGCAACGGGAGAGACGGCCGTTCGCGCGTGCTCAGCCGGCCCGCACCCGTCGCACCGCGCCCCAGAAGACGAGCCCCATCGCCACCAGCACCGCGACGACCGCGGCGACGAAGAGCAGGTACATCAGGCTGTTCGCCGCGCCGCCGCCGAACTCGAGGCCGCGGCCGCCGAAGACGGGGCCGATGACGGACGCCACCACGTTTCCCCAGGCGGTCGCGATGAGTAGCCATGCCACCCAGTGCTGCGCCCGCGGCCCCAGCGTGAGCCACGGCGCGGCCGCTGCGACGGCGATCAGCGTGAGGCCGTTCAGGAT
>VBKF01000028.1 GCA_005888095.1 Deltaproteobacteria bacterium
TCTCGAGCACCACGTTTCGCCCGCGCGGCCCCAGCGTCACCGTGACCGCATCGGCGAGGATGTTGACGCCGCGCAGCACTTTGGCCCGCGCGTCCGCGCTGAACAGTACCAACTTTCCCGCCATCGCTGGGTCCTCCTATCGCTCGATGACGCCGAGGATGTCCTCCTCGCGGAGGATCAGGTGCTCCTCGCCGTCGAGCTTGATCTCGGTACCGGCGTACTTGCCGAACAGTACCCGGTCGCCGGCTTTCGCGTCGAGCGTCAGGACCTTGCCGTCCTCCGTCTTACCGGGACCGACTGCCATCACTTTCCTTCCGGCGGCTTCTCCTTGGCCGTGTCGGGGGTGATGATGCCTCCCGCGCTCTTCTGCTCCTGCTCCTCGATGCGCTTGACGATCACTCCGTCCTCCAGAGGGCGAACCTGCGTCGCCATAAACGATGCGCCTCCTCCCGGGCAGGACCATCGGCCGGACCCCCGAGCCCTTCTGGGTCTCAAACTGAACCACTACCCTCGATAAACACTCGTTACACCCGCTTGACGGCACCCGACCTGGGCGCCTAGCCTACCCGCTACTTTGTCCGCAACCGCCTTGGGGAGGTGCTGGCTATGCGCCTCGTGTACCTTGCTCTCGTGGGGGTGTTGCTTGTCACGACGGCGTCGTTTGCTGCCCAGCAAGGCTGCGACGAACAGATGATCATCAAACGCTGCGAAGCGATCCTGCCTCCCCTTCGGCCCAACCTTCAGCCGCCTTGCCGTTGCATCTGTCAGAACGTGAGGAGCTGCGAGAGAGGACCGGACAACAAGCCACACTGTGCATCGCTCTGTGACTGTTCGCTCAACTGCCACTTCGAGGATTAGTAACCCGGTCACTGGCCTACGTGTAGGAGTTCAGCGGACATTTCCCAGATGGACGGCGAAGCCCCCTTCACAGGCATCAGCGAGCGCCTCACTCGCGATTCTTAACACAGTCAGCCGTCTTGCTTCAGGACGCGGTCGGCTTCGAGACAGCTCGCGTCCGCCTGCCGTTGCCCCTCGCGGAGTTCGGCCCAGAAGCGTCGGCGGTGGTCGACTACACGACGCGTCTGTTCATCCCACGCTGTCGCAGCTTCGCCGGCTTCCGCGCGCCTCTTGGCGTCCCGCCGCCACGGCCGTCCCCAGTCGCGTATCCCTGCACGACGCAGATGAACCCACACCCTCATGAGAGCTTGCCTCGCGGCGTCTGCATTCATCGAAGGGCCCTCGGTGCTCGTCAGTTCAGCCGCTCAGTCGCGCGAACCCAGGTGGTCGCCATCCGACGTCGTAGCAAGCGGAACACGTGGGGAACACGCTCGGTGGCCCATCGGTGTGGCCGACGAGCCCCCACGTTTCGCGTCGGAGAGCCTCATCGAGAGGATGGGCATGGCCGACCTCGGCAGGAATCGACGTCCCGCAACGTGCACAGAGGGTACGAAGGGCGCGGTTGCCTTCGGCCCGAAAAGCACTGCCCTTAGTCGCCATCGACGTGCCTCTCTCGCTTTTCCTCTTGCACCAGGGCCTCACACCGACAACACAGCCACGGAACCGTGGTCTACCATACTATAGGCCGTCCCCAGGGAGGCGTTCGGCTGCGAAGACGCCGCATCTTAACGGCACGTTATCGTATAGGCACCAGAGCTTGTAACGTTTGGGCTCCTCTCCCCACCAGAAAGGCAAGACGACTCGCACCTGGAGAGCGCGAACGGAATTGCCGAATGTTGCGCGCTGGGGTGTCGCGTTGTACGTGGCTTCGGCTGTCGGGAACGAGCGGGCTGATGTGGCCGACCGTGGAGGAGCAGGTGTCCCTGTTGATCTGATCGACCGCCATCTGAAGACGGCGGCGTGCTTGTCGGTCGCTACGCCGCACGTACCAGATCGCGTATGACGCAAGGGGTACTGACCAGACCAGTGCCATGACGATAAAGCTCAGCGAGGGTTTCATGGGGCTCCTCTTCGGGCTCGGTGAACCTGACTGGCAAGGCGCGTCGTGCGCCGCTCAGTGGTCCGCCCGTGCGAGCCGCTCGCGAGCGTGTCAGGGAGCAGAACATAGCCTACACCCGCTGTAAGGCGGGGGCTATCGGCTGACGGCGCACTTCGGACCGGACATAACGCAGTCCGTCATTGCCGGCCCGCCTTCGCAGTCGCTGAACAGCGGTGTTGCGGATGCTCGCTCCACTCCGCCTCCGCTCCGCAACCGGCGCAAGGTCGATTGGACGTGGGGCTGCATCTCGCTCGAGAACGCCAACGTCGCCGAGCTGGTCACGCTCGTGCCGATCGGCACGCTCGTGCTGATCGAAGATTAGCAGGGTGTGGGTTCCGGGGGGTCCTCCGGAACCCGATACGAGAGCCGCGTCTACCCTGCCGCCCTCAGCTTGCCTGCACCGTGATACGACGCGCGCGGGCGCGCTCGGCTTTCGGCAGGTGTAGCGCGAGCACGCCGCCCTTGATCTGGGCTTTGATGCCCTCGCAGTCGATCGCTTCGCCGAGCGTGAAGCGTCGCCAGAAGCCGCCCACGCCGTACTCCACGTGGAGAGGTTTCAGCCCCTCATAGTCCTCCGGCTTGACGCGGCCCTCGATGGTGAGCTGGTCGCCCTCGAGGTTCACGTCGATTGAGTCCGGGCTCACGCCCGGCATGTCGGCGAGGAGCACCAACTCATCCGCCGCCTCGAAGATGTCGACCGCCGGGTGAAAATACGCGCCTGGACGGGTGCTCTCCTCCCGCCGCTCGATCTTCTGCTTCGGCCTTGCCTCGATGTCCGATGGGGACATGGTTCTTCTCCTCCCTAACGGCCGGTCAGTCGGCCTTGATCTCGACGCGGCGCGGCCGCGTCTCCTTCGCCTTGGGGACGCGAATGGTGAGGACCCCGTCCCGGTACTCCGCGCGGGCCGTCTCGCTGGCGAGCCGGCCCGGGATGCGCACCACACGGCGGAACTGGCCCTGCTCGCGCTCGCGCCGGTGGTAGGCGACGTCCCGGTTCGGCTCGTCGAAGGTCCGTTCGCCGCGGAAGGAGACCGTCTCGTTCTCGACGTTCACCTCGATCTTCCCGGGGTCCACACCCGGCAGCTCTGCCTTGATGACGTACTCCTCGCCGGCGTCGAACACGTTGACGGGCGGATACACCCCTGCCGCGGACGCACCGGCCGACCCGAAGGCGCTCTCAAGCATGCGGTCGAGCTCCCGCTGCAGCTGCTCCAATGGATCACGGTACGTGATCGCCATGACACACCTCCCACGTGGCAAGTAAGTCCCGTCGGGAAGCTTGTCAACCCGTCGGGCGCGATGCCT
The DNA here is from genome assembly GCA_005888095.1 of Deltaproteobacteria bacterium. GTDB lineage: Bacteria > Desulfobacterota > Binatia > DP-6 > DP-6 > DP-3. The sequence continues at coordinate 3,302 of VBKF01000028.1, forward strand.
CGCTAGCCTAACTTCCGCAGTTCGAGGCGCGAAACATTTTTTCGTGGCTGGCTGGCAGGCCGCGTCGTTTCGAGGCTTCGAGTCGCCGAACGCTGGAAACCGGCATGTAGTGCCAACTTCCGGCCCTTGCGCCGCCCTTGGCCGCACGCGATAGAGCGCCGGGGGTGGAGGAGCGGGGCGTTCGGGCATTCGCGGGGGTGGTTGAGGAGGGGGCGAGCGCCGACTACGACACCGACGGCGCGCTCGTGATGACGCTCCGCAAGCAGGCTACCGCCCAGGACGCGGGGCCTTCGGGCGACCCGGAAGCGGCGGCCCGCTGACGGCGTCTGCCGAATCGAAAGCAGCATCGATGGCCCCCGGCGGGTATGACGCATTTGACGACCCGCCCGCCACCGCCCAAGGTGATCGGAAGAAGGTCCGGCGACGGTGCAACCCGAAACGGCGACCTGGTTGAACGAGAGCCGGGGCAGCTTCGGTGCTGCCCAAAGCCGATTCAACGACATCTCCTCGATGGATGTCACCGGCGCGGGCGTCCTGTTCATGTCGGCCGAGTACGCGGTGAAGGCGGTGATAGTTGAGCACTACGGTTTCCTACCCCCGTCCTTTGAGACCCACAGAATCGTCAACCTCTCGCATCGGATCGGGCTGTGGTCCCAGTTTCCACCCGACCTGCGGGCGCACCTGGCCGACATTGGGCCCCCGACCCGAACGTCCGCTACTCCCGCGAGACCCGACTGCGAGACCCGCTACGAGCATACGAGACCTTAGTTTGAATATTCTCATGTGGCTCCTCGTCGCCTTCGCGGTCTGGACCATCGGCTTTCTGGCCGTGGTTGAGTACCTACTGCACCGCCACATCATGCACCGCCCGCACCAGAACCCTTTCCTGTGGGAAGCCTTCCACACTCACGCGGTCTTGCACCACCAGGACGCCCGCAATGACCTGAACATCGACGCCGAGCCCGTCTACAACCTCCTGCTGGGCTCGCCGGTGATCGCGCTCGTGCTCGGGGTCGGCTGGCTGACTGGCGACCCCCCGACGCTCCTGGCCGCGCTCGTGATCGCCGGCCTGATAGTCGGGTACTCGCTGCTCTGGACTGGCCTGCACCGGTCGATGCACGAGGTCGGCGGCCGGTGGGCCTTGCACCTCCCCGGCTACGCGGCGCTCCGCGCCCACCACCTCGACCACCACCGGCATGCGGGGCGCAACTTCGGGACCGTGTTCGGGTCGTTGATGGATCGGATTTGCGGCACACACACGTAACGCTGAAACTCGCGGGCGAACGCCTTGCGGCTGTCGAGCGCACCGCCGTAGCCGCCGATAGCCAGCCGCTTCCAGCAGACGCACCTGTTCGGCATCGACGCGGTCCCTCCCGTCGTCGTCGTGGTAGCCGAGGCGCTCGCCGAAGCCTTCCAAAGCCCGAACGAATGCCTAGGCTTTGCCTAGGCTCCCTTCGGGATGCGCAAGGCCGACTGAAGCGATTTGAGGAGAGGCTTCTTCGGTGCTGAGCCGATAGCGCGGCTTCGAGTTGTCGTTGACAAACACGACGAACGGCTCACTCTGGGCTTCGGTCGTTTCTTGCTCTGGATTGTGCTCTACGCGGAGGCGAGCCATCAGCGATCAGGCCGTCTGGGTCTTCGATCCAGGCGGTCGCCCACGACCACGCCGACGAACGCCTCATTTCTCTCGCGGGCGGGGCCACCCGTTCGCGCGGGCACGAGGAGCCTCAGCACACGGGCAATAGACGGCAAGCCCTTCATGCGCGCCTTCCTTCCTCGGACGACGAGAGGCTATGCCCCCACGACGATGGGCGTCAAGCTGGCCTCGCCCGGCACGAGGAAGCGATCCTCGGTGCGGTCGGGTCGGACGATCACGCCGCTCGCGAGCCTGCTCCTACCATGCTTTTCCGGCCAGTGAATCGTTTTGGGTCGTCGCGTAATGCGGTTTAAGGTTAGGAGAAGGTCGACATG
>VBKF01000029.1 GCA_005888095.1 Deltaproteobacteria bacterium
CAACGCCACCCCGACGGTCGCGATCACCGCGCCCGCGACGGGGGCCAACTTCGAGCCCGGGGCCACGGCGGCCTTCACCGCGACGGCCACCGACGTCGAGGACGGGAACCTCGCCTCGGCGGTCATTTGGACCTCGAGCCGGGACGGCCTCCTCGGCACGGGCCCGAGCGTCACGGCGAGCACGCTGTCGGCCGGCACGCACATCATCGCCGCCTCGGCCACCGACACCGCCGGCAAGACGGGCCGCGC
>VBKF01000030.1 GCA_005888095.1 Deltaproteobacteria bacterium
CCCGGTCGTCGCCTGGACCTCGAGCCGGGACGGCGCGATCGGCACGGGCGGCAGCATCACCCTCAGCACGCTCTCGGCGGGCACCCACGTCATCACGGCCTCGGCCACCGACAGCGGCGGCAAGACCGGCCGCGCCTCGATCACCGTCACGATGAACGCGACGCCGACGGTCACGATCACGGCGCCGGCCGCGGGCTCGGCCTTCGAGCCGGGGGCCGCGATCGCCCTCACCGCCACTGCCGCCGACCCCGAGGACGGCGACCTCGGCTCGCGGATCACCTGGACCTCCAGCCGTGACGGCGCGCTCGGCACAGGCAAGAGCCTCACGGTGAGCACCCTCTCGACCGGCACCCACATCATCACGGCGTCGGCCACGGACGACGTCGGCAAGACCGGCCATTCCTCGATCACCATCCTGGTCGACGCGGCGCCGGCCCTCGCGATCGCGGCGCCGGCCGCGGGCTCGGTCTTCGCGCCGGGTGCGGCGATCACGTTCACTGCCTCCGCCACCGACGCCGAGGAGGGCGATCTCGGTGCGGCGATCCACTGGACCTCGAGCCGCGACGGCGCGCTCGGCACGGGCGCGAGCTTCGCGCTGAGCACCCTGTCGACCGGCACGCACACGATCACCGCGTCGGTGACCGATGCGGCCGGCCGCACGGCGAGCCGGTCGGTCACCGTCCGCGTCGACGCCAACCCGACGGTGACGATCACCGCGCCGACGACCACCACCGTCGCAGCGGGCACGTCGATCACCTTCGTCGGCGGCGCCTCCGACAACGAGGACGGCGATCTGACAGGCACCATCGTGTGGAGCGACGGCACCAACACGCTCGGGACCGGACCCACCTTCAGCGCGACGTTCCCCGAGGGCGACTACGTGATCACCGCCTCGGCAACGGACAGCGCCGCGAAGACGGCTACGGCGTCGATCACGATCCACGTCATCACGGCCCCATGAAGCCCCGCGCCGGCCACCTGCGCGCCACGCGCGCCGTCGTCCTCGCGCTCCTCGCCCTCACCACCCCGCCCCATGCGGCGAAGGCGAGCTCCCCTTCCGCCGTGCGCTACTACGGGACCTGGTCGCTCGGCACGAAGGCGGGCCCCGAGACGGTGTCGCTCCCGAACCGCATCGACGAAGTCCACGGCCTCGGGGCCAACATGGTGGTCGGCATCGGGGGGAAGGCCAAGCTCCTCGACCTCCTGCCCGACGGCATGCTCGCCGTCCCCGGCTGCAGCCTGATGAAGAAGCGCGACTGGCAGACGGACGGCCGCTGGGACGAGGCCAAGGCCCGCAAGCGCCTCGCCAAGCTCGCGCGCCGCTTCGACCACCACCCGCGCGTCTACGGCGTGTGCATCACCCACGAGGTGACGGAGTACGCCGACCACGCGCGTCGCGTCTGGATGTACCGCCTCGCCAAGGAGTACTTCCGGGAGAAGAGGGTCATCCAGTACTACGGCGTCCTCACCGACCGGATGAACCCGGCCGGCGCGAAGGTGGACGGCTACGGCCGCGGCGGCGAGCGCGAGACCGACGTGCTGTTCGTCTCGCTGCCCGCGGTGGCGCAGGGGCGCTTCAGCCAGGCGAACGTCCGGCGCCTGCGGGATGCCCTCGCCGCCGCCGCCCGCACCCCGGGCGTCTCCGTCTGGGGGCAGACGTCGATCAACGCCGACAACAAGATCGTGACCGGCCCCGAGTCGATGACCGCCATCTGGGGCGAGCACGGCGAGAACATGTCGGTGTGGGCCGACACGCTCTTTCGCACCGCCGGGCCCGACACCGCGAGCGGGCCGCTCCGGCTGAGCGGCTTCTTCTGGCGCTCGCTCGGCCGCTTCCCCTGGGACCTCGGCTACCCCGCCTTCGCCGACCACCGCGCCCGCATGCGCGCGATCGGCCACGACACGTGCGCCCGCTCATGAGGACCATGATGATGAAGACGACGCTTCGAACGATCTGGACCGCGCTGCAGCTCGCGCTCCTCGCCGCGGCCTCCGTGCTCGCGACCGAGCTCATATACGCGCACGCCGTCCTCGACTCGCCGGTCCGCCTCGAGGCGAGCATCGTCGGCCTGTACGCGGCCGTGTTCGCGGTCACGGGCCTCGCGGCGGGCGTCGCGTCGGCCGTCCTCCGCCGTCCCGGGGCGGCGTCGCTGCTCGTCGGCGCCGGCTTGACTTTCCTGGTCCTGGCCCTGCGCCTCCACGACCTCGCGGACCTTTGGACCGCGAGCGCCACGATCGACGGCGGTCTCGCGCTCTTCACGGTGGCCGTCGCGGCGAGCGTGGCATGGATCGCCGGCTCGATCGGCGAGGGGATGCCGCGACGCGCGGCCGCGACCGTCCTCCTCGCAGCCTACGTCCCGGCGCTGGTGCTCGCCGCCAAGCTCCTCGTGAACACCTCCGCGATCCCCCTCGATCACCCGACTCCCGTGGCGCTCGCGCTGGTCGCGGCCTGGCCCCTGCTGCTCACCCTCCTCTACCGCCTGACGGTCAGGAGCGCCGTGGCCAGCACGCGTCTCGTCGCCGTCTCGTGGTTCGTCCCGCTCGCGATCGTGGCAGCCTCGGCGCTCGGAGGGCCTTCGCGCTCCGCCGAGGGCGCGGTCGCCCGGCCGACGATCGCCCGTCCCGATGCACCGCCGATCATCTGGGTCACGATCGACACGCTGCGCGCGGATCACCTGTCGGTGTACGGCTATCCGGTACGCACCACGCCCCGCCTCGAGGAGTTTGCGCGCACCGCCACCGTCTACACCGCCTGCGGCTCGCAGGCGCCGAGCACCTGGCAGTCGGTGCCGAGCCTGCTGAGCGGCCTCACGCCGTATCGGCACGGCGGCGTGAGCGAGACCCGCCGGCTGAGCCAGGACCTCCTCCTGCTGCCCGAGGTCCTCCAGAAGCAGGGCTACGAGACCATCGGCGAGAGCGCCAACCCGTGGGTGAGCGCCCGCTACGGCATGACCCAGGGCTTCGACGAGTTCCACCTCTACAACACCGACGACGAGCTCATGCTGTACGACTTCATGAAGCTCGCGATGCGGCTCGACCCGTGGGACGTCTTCCGCCTGCGCGACTGGCTGCCCTCGTACGCCTACGTCCCCTTCGGCACGCTGGTGAACGACGCGGCCGACACGCTGAAGGCGCGCCGGAGCCAGGCGCCCCTCTTCCTCTACCTGCAGCCCGTCGATCCGCACGGACCGTACCAGGCGCCGCTCCACTACGTCGCGGGCGAGGGCGCCGGGTTCACGCGCGCCGACTACGTGAGCTACTGGGCTCTCAAGACCGGCGTGCGTCTCTCGCCGCGGCAGCACGACGGCCTCGTCGCGCTCTACGACGGCGCGATCACCTACACCGACGCGGAGCTCGGCCGGCTGTTCGACCGCCTGCGCGAGCTCGACCTCTTCGACCGCTCGCTCATCATCGTCACCGCCGACCACGGCGAGCAGTTCTACGACCACGGCCTCTGGCGCCACTCGAACTCCCTCTACCAGGCGCTCCTCCACGTGCCGCTGCTCGTCAAATATCCGAACCAGCACGCGCCCGCCGTCGTCGACGAGCCGGTCGCCTCGATCGACATCATGCCGACGATCCTGCGCGCGCTCGGCCAGGGCTGCCCGACGTGCGAAGGCCATCCGCTGCAGGAAGCAGGCCGCGCGAGCGCCCCGCCTCGCTTCGCCTACCTGATGGGTCACAACGAGGTGAAGCCTGTCATCCGGTGCGTCGTGGCCGAAGGGTGGAAGCTCATCCTCGCCGACAAAGAAGGCCTGCCCCGCGAGCAGCTCTTCCGTCTCGACGCGGATCCGACGGAGGCGAACGACCAGCGTGCGGCCCATCCGGAGGTCGCGACCCGCCTGGCGGCGCTCCTCGACGGCTACGAGGCGGCGGCCGGGCCGACCGTTTCTTCGGAGTCGATCAAGCTGCAGCCCGCGGAGACACAGCGCTTGCGTGCCCTCGGCTACGTACAGTAACGCGGCCGCCCGCCCGTTAGCCCGCAGCCATTCTAGGGAGTGCCACGGGCGCGATTGCCGATTTTCCGAATTGACCGGACCCCGTCATGGCTCGGATACTCACCTCGAGAAGGATCATGGGCTCTTCGAGCGCCTTCACCGAGCGTCCGGACTGGGGAACCGCCGTCGTTCTCGACCCGCGGGAGCTGAGCCGCCTGGAGAACGCCAACGCGCGGCTCCGGGCCTCCCACCGTCGCCGGACGCTGGCCGCAGCGGTCTTCTTCGTGGGCTCGGTCGCGTCGACGCTCACGGCGTGCTGGGAACGGCTGTGCCTCACGAGCGTTTCGGGCACCATGGCCGCGGCGGTGGGCCGCTGCGAGCAGCAGGTGCACGAGTGTCGCAAGAACGCGGCGCGCTCCGGCGTCGCGCTGGCCGCGCTCGCCCGGAGCCACGAGAACATCCTGGCGGCGACCGAGGAGGCCCCCACGATCGGCACCAAGTCCTGGGGACGCCGCTTCACCGTCACCAAGTACCTGCCGCACGACCCGAAGTACGGGAGCGACGACGACGGGCTC
>VBKF01000031.1 GCA_005888095.1 Deltaproteobacteria bacterium
TGCTGCGAGTTCGGTACGGCTGGCTCGCCAGACTGCGCACGCGGCTTCTTCGTGATGTGCCGAAGCACCGATGGGCGGAGCAGGGCTGCCTTGCTGATGATCCACGGACCGCGGGAGACGGGGCGAAGCGCGGCGACGACGCCCCGTTCGATGGCGCGCTTGAGCGTGAGTTCGGCGACCCCGACGAGCTGCGCGGCCCCGGCGAGCGTCAGCCATTCCGCATCCCCCTCGCGCGTGCAGACGGGGATCGCGTGCGAGGACCGCACACTGCGCACCAGCTCACGCGTCCACGGATTGCCGCGGGCGGTGGGGATCCCGGAAGCATTGAGCGCCCGCGCGATGTGGTCGTCCGACGACACGCGCGCGAGCAGGCGGACCGCCTCGGTGACATCCGCGGGCGTCTGTCCGCGGTTGTTCCCGCGGCGGCGCCGGCGCACCGCGACTTCGGTATGGATCCCGCCCTTCCAGTGCACGACGAGCAGGATGTCGTGCTCGTCGACGTCGACGACGATCTCTTCGATGAGCGTGCGCAAGATCCGCTTCTTGAGCCGGACATCGCTGGCCGGATCGTGCCACACGCGCGCGACATCGGCCGCCAATGCCGCGAGTCGCGCCGGATCGAGGGGCGGACACGCGGGTTCCGGGCGCGCGGGCTCGAGCCGGCGCTCGCTCTCCCGTACCCGTTCGAGCGCCGCATTCCACCGCCGTTCGAGCTCCTCGGCGACGAGACGGTTCTCGGGTTCAACGGCATCGTACTGTCGCTGCGCCCGCTCGGCCGTGTAGCGGGCCGCTTGGAGCTCCAGCTCGAGTGCCTCGCGCAGGGCGTCCTGCCGGGCCCCCTCCTCCCGGACGAGCTGCTGCGCCGCTTCGAGCGCGCCCGGTTGCACCACCTCCAGCGCCAGTTCGGCGAGCCGGGCATCGACGTCGAGCCCGCTGAAGTTGATGCAGCGCGCCTCGCCGCGACTCGCATTGGCCCGGCTGCACTCATAGCGATGGACCCGCACGGCCGTCCCGCTGTAGTTCACGACGAGCCGCGCTCCACACCGCCGGCAGCGCAGGAGCCCCGCGAGCAGCGCCGGCCCGACCCGCGGCGCGCCGGGACCGGGGCGCCACCGCGACTGGCTGTTGCGACTCATCAGCGTTTGGATGCGATCGAAGGTCGCGCGATCGATGTACCCTTCGTGGTGGTCGGGCAGCAAGACGACGGCGGCATCGCCCGCGGGGCGCGGGATGACCCGCCGCTGGCGGGTGCCATCCGCGCGCAGCGTGGCGACCGCCATCGTCCGGCGATACGCGTACGCCCCGGCATAGATGGGATTCGTGAGCACCATGTGGAGCCACGCATAACTGACGCCCTTCCAGACGAGGTCCCCGCGGTCGGTGCGGTTGACGGGCACCTCGAGCCCGTGCGCGCGCATCCAGAGCAGCACCTGCCGCGCACTGCCGAATTCGAGGACCTTCTCAAACACCAGGCGGATCGTGTGCTGCACGCGGGCATCGGGATGCTTCTCGAGCGCGCCCTCCGGCGCTTTGCGGTAGCCCACGGCCACGCGGGCGTAGTATTCGCCACGCCGCGCCTTCTCCAGCCGCGCCTCGAAGGCCCGCACGCGGAGCAGGTCGAGCTCATACTCGTTCAGATTGCCCTTGAGGCCGAGCAACAGCCGATCGTTGGCGTGGCGCACGTCATAGACCGCGTCGTGGTCGACGAGCAGGGTGTCGACGTACCGGCAGACCTCCATGAGCCGCTGCCAATCGACGTTGTTGCGGGCAAGCCGGGAGAGTTCCCGCGCCCCGACCGCGCCGATCTTGCCGAGCGAGACCTGCGAGACGAGGCGCTGAAAGCCGGGGCGATCGACCATCCCGGCGGCCGACTTCCCGAGGTCGTCGTCGACGATCTGGACCTCGCGCCACCCGAGGCTGCGCAGCCGGTCCGCCATCGCGTATTGCAGCCGCCGACTCTCTTCGTTGTGCACCAGTTGATGCGCCGTCGATTGCCGGATGTAGAGCATCGCAGGGCGCGCGAGATGCCGGGCCGTGATTTTCTCACTCATCGCCGGCCTCCCGGCGCGCGCCCGCGTCGCGCAGCAGCCGTCCGAGGAGCGCGACGACGTCGCGCCGAACCTCCACCGGCAACTCCCTCCACCGCGGCACGTGCTGCCGCCACTCGCGCAGTGCGAGTTGCCGCCACCCCCGTCGCCCCCGTGATTGGTCTCGCATGGAGCGCCGTTTGGACTGTCGGCGCCGTGCCGTCCACTGCGGCGGTCTCGGTCAGCAGCCGCGCCAGCGCGTCGAGGGCGGTCAGTGCGACCGCAGGGACTGCGGTGACCCGCATCGCCGCGCACATCGCGGCATCGAACATCCAGGCGGGCAGAAACCTTGCGTACTCGTCACCGTCGCGGCAATAACAGCGGAGCACGCCCGGGTAACGTTCACCGACGCCGACCTCAACGGGTCGACCGTGCCACGGATGCCAGCGGTAGTGAACGATCCGCGTCTCGGT
>VBKF01000032.1:0-2034 GCA_005888095.1 Deltaproteobacteria bacterium
AGACGGCCATCCGCGACAGCGGTTTCCCCGGTCGAGGACTGGGGAACAGGTACGGTCCGCGCGGGGGCCGCAGGCGCCAGTACTCACGCAGCGTGGCCAGCAGCCGTGGGCTCAGCATGACGTACCGATCCTTGCCGCCCTTGCCGGCGCGCACCCGAATCAGCATCCGCTGGCTATCGATGTCGGTGGGCAGCAGCGCACACAGCTCGCTCACCCGAAGCCCCGCCCCATAGGCGGCCATCAGCATCGCGCGGTGCTTCGGCCGACTCACGGCACGGAGCAACCGCTCGATTTCGGCTTGGCTCAGAACCTCCGGCAATCGCTCGCGCTCCCGGCGGGGGAACGGGATGCGTCGCACCACCCAGGGCCGGTCCAACGTCACCCGGTAGAGAAAGTGGATGGCCGCGACGTACACGCCGTGCGTCGAACGACTGACGCGTTTCTCCTGGACGAGGTAGTCGAGAAACGCACGGATCTCCGATTCCCCGAGTGCCTTCGGGGATCGCTGGTAGTACGCCACGAACCGCTCGGCGCACCGCAGGTACATTCGCTGCGTCACGGGACTCAGACCCCGCAACCGCAGATCGACCGCCATCCGCTCTCGCAGTGCTCCCATGGACTCGCTCCTTTCCGTCGTCGCACTCGGACATCGAGTGTCGACGCGGAACGGAGCGCATCTCGGCGCTGATGACCAGCGGCCATCGGGAGCGACAATCGTCAGCCGGGGGCGTCGGCGGCCCTCGGGGTGTCGCGATCACATCATCGCAGCTGCCGCGGAGCGGCTTCGTTCAACCGGTACTTATCAGACGCTGGACGACCACCCTCTACCGCCCCAGCTTCACGACGGAGCTGCCTATACGACGCGGACGGGGAGCGGCGGTGATAGGCCGCGAGGGCCCGCACGCACCGCAGACGCACGTGTTCTCACTGCGGCGGCGCAGTCGCAGCTCCCCCTCCATCCGGTCACGCAGTCCCATGGTCCTCCTCCTCTCGGCGCCCGGGAAAACCGGGCGCGGCGAAGGAGGAAGAGGGCGTGACACGACGGCGGACGCTAAGCGTGCGGACGGCGCGGCGACCGTGGGGCGACACTACGGAGCGGGGTGGGTCTGAATCCGTGCTGCCGCGAAGCAGGGCCCAGGACTTCGGTGCCGCTCTCGTCCAACCGCATGACTACGGAGCGTGGAGCCAGCGCTCGGCACACGCTTCGGCCGTGCCGATCATGTTCGTCAACTCCGCGAGGCAGCTGGGTGAGAGGGTCCGTTTCTTCTCGGCCCGAGCCGCGAGCCTGGCCGTCCGCCGGACCGCCCTCCTAAGCCTCATGACGAGCCCCCGGTTCCTTGACCCGTCCGGCTGCTCCGCCACCAACCGCAGCAAGTCACGGGCCTTCTCGACCCGGTGGGCGAGGGCGGACGGAACGCGTGCATCCTGGCAAAGGGAAACAGCGGGCGGCGCAGCAGCAAGCAGGGCACTCGCCTCGCAGCTGAGGGGGCAGCTCGGGCCCGTCACGTCAGCGACTGCTCCCTGCTGGTCGTGTGGGACGCACACACGCACGGTTCCTCGACACTGCCCGCCCCTGCCGTCATCGGCGGTAAAGCTGACGTGGTACACGCGCCCATCGCCCGTCCCGCTCCGCTCGGCCCGCAGGTTTGCGGTCGCCGTCCCGAGTCCTCCGGTCGTGAGGCAGACGGCCCGGTCATCCTGACTGGTTGGCGTCTCGTCCTGCGTAATGCGGGTGATGACGACCACGACGGGATCGCGGTCCGGGTCCTTCACCCCCACGACCGACACCGGCACCAGCCTGTGGTTCGGCGGCCAAAGCTCGCCAGGCTCGGCCACAGCCGCCGCGCAGTCGGGCGGCATGTCGGGCCTGGTCGTTGTCGACGACGAGGAGGTCGAAGACGTGCTGGTAGACGAGGAAGAGGACGTCGATGACGTCGTCGTGGCGGTGGTCGACGTGCTGCTGGTGGTGGACGTGGTCGTGGTGGTGCTGCTCGAGGAGCTGGAGGTCGACGTAGTGCTGGTTGTCGAGGATGT
>VBKF01000032.1:2080-2497 GCA_005888095.1 Deltaproteobacteria bacterium
GCCGCCTCGAGCGGCACGTCCGTCTGGCCGTCGCTGGTCGCGGAGGGGTTGACCACGTCGATCCGGTAGCGCGCGCCCGGGCTGGCGCTCGCCGGAATCGCAACCTCGAAGCTGCCGACCTGCACCAGTCCCGCCAGCGGCGGTGACAGAGGCGACAGCCAACCGACGAGCGCCGTCTCCTTCCCTTCGGCGAGGTTGAGGTTGGGAGCCACGGAGAGAGCGCCGGTGAATACGACGGCGTCGTCCAGGTGTGGTGCGCTGCCTTCCGGCACGACGGTGAGGTTGAACTGGAGCGTCACGACGCTCACGCCCGGCACGAGGTCGAGTCCCACGGGCACCTGCACCCGGTCGCCTGGCCCGCCGGCACCGTCGGACACGCTGATCCTGCTCGCAGGCGGGGGAGCCGTGGTGGTCGTG
>VBKF01000033.1 GCA_005888095.1 Deltaproteobacteria bacterium
CCCGCAGCCGCCTCGAGCGGCACGTCCGTCTGGCCATCGCTGGTCGCGGAGGGGTTGATCACGTCGATCCGGTAGCGCGCGCCCGGGCTGGCGCTCGCCGGAATCGCAACCTCGAGGTTCCCGACCTGCACCCCTCCGGCCAGCGGCGGTGACAGAGGAGGCGACAGCCAGCCGACGAGCACCGTCTCCTTCCCTTCGGCGAGGTTGAAGTTGGGAGCCGCGGAGAGAGCGCCGGTGAAGACGACGGCGTCGTCCAGGTGTGGTGCGCTGTCTTCCGGCACGACGGTGAGGTTGAACTGGAGCGTCACGACGCTCACGCCCGGCAGGAGGTCGAGCCGCACGGGCAGTTGCACCCGGTCGCCTGGCCCGCCGGCACCGTCGGACACGCTGATCGTGCTTGCAGCCGGCGCAGCCAGAACCACGACCGTGGCCGACATGATGGCGCCGTGAACGCTGCACAGGTATCCGTACGTCCCGGGGATCGAGAACTGACGCGTGAAGGTGAACGGCACGCTCTGGACGCCGGAGTCCCAGCTCTCCGGCCCAGTGGTCCCGCTCGTGGAATGGACCCCTGACACCCAGTCCCACTCGACCGTGTCGCCGACGTGCACGGTCGTCGTGGTGCTTCCCGTCTCCTGGTCAGTGAAGGCCAGCTGGTTCCCCTGGCCCACGAGGACGACCTTCGTGACTCCCCAGGATCGCCCGCTGGTTGCAAGGACGGCCGTAGCAAGCAGTAGGGCCCGGCAGCCGCGCAGCCTGGCCTGCGCGACGCGGACGACGTTGGCCCGCCCGGAGCCGGCCGGTGACTCCTCTCCGCGCCCTGGCACCCGGGGGCTCACCGCGCCAGCCCTCCTGCGCTGACGTGCAGGAGGCTTCCCGCGAGCGCCACCTCGTTGCCGGCGAGCGACGTGCCGGAGGGCTCGCTTACCGCTACCTCGTAGCGGTCGCCGCGCGCGGCGCCGCCGGGTAGCCGGAAGGTGAGCGTTCCGACCCGGATGCGCCGGCCGTGCCGTGCAGGGAGCGGCCTCAGCCACCCGAGCAGGAGCGTCTGGCCATCCATGACCGCGAGGTCCGGGGCGGGGAGTCCGCGGGCTGGACGGAAGGTCGGTGCCTTCCCGACCGCCGGCGCCGAGCCCTGGCCGGTAATGCTGGCGGCGAACTGCAGCGTGGCGATCCGGGCGCCGGGCGCGAGCCGCAGCCGGACGGGAACGGTCACGATCCGCCCCGGCGCTGCGGTCAAGGCTGGTCGCATGATGATCGAGCCTGCCGGCTGCGTGTCTCGCGTCGCCGGCGCTCCGGCTGTGGTCCCAGGGGCGGCGAGCGAGGCGGCCACCGCAGAGCTTGCCAGTGGCGCCGCCACCGCCGCCGTGCACCCTCCCGCCCGGAGCCGTTCGTAGCGTGGCAGCGAGGGGAGCAACGAGCGCCGGAAGCAGCAGACGATGTCGTTGTTCCTGATTGTCGCGTCACCGCCGCAAACCGGTGGCGCGTCCTCGGGGCTCCCGCGGGCGGCTGCTGATCCGGCAGCAGCGACGCGCGGAAGATCGCCACCACGTCGGCGTTGCCGATCGTTCCGTTGCCGAACTCGCCCGCGTCGGCGGTGTCGCCGTCCCCGTTCTGGTCAGTCCTGGTCGGCACGACATCGCACACCAGGAACCTCCGGCCGACGGTGAGCTTCCCGTCCGGCCCGGGCGCGAGCGGCACGTCGGTCGAGCCGTCGCTCGTCCCCGAGGGCGCGATGATCCGCAGCCGGTACATCTGGTCCCCCTGCGCGGTCGCCGGGACGGGGACAGAGAGCGTTCCGAGCAACCGTGTCGCCGTGAGATGCGGGTTGAAGGGGGAGAACCAGCCGACAAGCAGCGTGGCGAAGCCCTCATTCGTGTTCTGGCTCGGGGGCGGGAGACTCGGGTCCTGGACGAAGCCCACTGAGGTGGCCAGCGGCGGCGCGGTCGCGATGGGGTCCACCGTCGCGTTGAACTGGAGCGTCGCCACCTCCACGCCCGCCGCCAAGCGGAGGGTGACGTTGCAGGTCGCGGTGGCGCCCGGGCCCGCTGCGCAGTCGGTCACCTGTAGGGTGGACCCGGGCGGGATCGTGGTCGTGGTCGTGGTGGAGGTCGGGCTCGTCGAGGAAGTAGAGGTCGTCGACGTGGAAGTCGTGCTGGTCGTCGTGGTCGACGGCCGCGTGGTGGTCGTCGAGGTCGTGGTGGTGCTCGTGGTCGACGGGCGCGTCGTGCTGGTGGTGGAGGTGGTCGAGAGCGTCGGCGGCGGGGTGACGGTCAGCGTGAAGTTTCCCTGCGCCCCCTTAAAGCCATCGACGACGATGAAGTAGGTCTGTCCCGCGAGGACGATTGGGGTGATCCGAGAGCCGCGGTTCTGACCCGTCGAAATAGTGCATGGTGGCTCGCTATTGGGCGGGTCGTCGTTGCAGTCGACGTCGGCGGCGCTGTTGGCGCAGCTCACCGTGCGCATGTAGAGGACCGTGTCGAAGTTCGTGCCGGCCCCGCAGGTTTGAATCGTCGCCATTCCCGAACCGGTAGGCGTCCATTGGAAGATCCGCTCGGGTCCGGTCGGCTGCGTGCCGGGGCACGAGGCCTCCAGGGCGCTGGTCCCGCTCGTCGTCCCGGGGAAGGTGCCTCCGGCCGCGGGGATGACGGTGCTGGAGAGGCTGCAGCCCCTGCTCGTCAGGGCAAAGGCTCCCCGACCATACGTGAAGGCGACGAGCCGGCCCGTGTCATCGTTGATCTGGAGATCGAACACGGCGACGTTGGGCATCCCCGTCTCGGGTCCCATGGGCGTCCAGTTGCCTCCCCCGTCGATGCTCTTCCAGACGCCCACGTCGGTGCCGACGTACACGGTCGCCGGCGCAGACGGATCGACGACGACGGTATTGTGGGGGAGGTTTACGGGTGGGCTCACGTTCGACCACATGGGGGAGGTCGCCAGGGCGTTGGTGGTCTTGAAGACATGTCCCGGCTGACCGGGGGTACCCTCGTCGAAGCCGGAGAGCGTCACGTAGAGCACGTTCGCGTTCGTCGGATCGAAGGCGAGGTCGGTGACGTACCGGTCGGGGACCGCGTTCCTATTGCCCGGGTCGATCAGTGCCCAGTTGGTTCCGCCATTGGAGGTCAGACGGAGATTACCCTCCGAGCCCCCCAAGGCGTAGGTGTTACAGGTGGCATCGGAGGGTGCAAAGGCGAGAGCCGAGACCTCGATGTTCAACCCTTCGCCGTCCCAATTGGACGACCAGGATGCGCTCGTTCCGGAGAAGAAATTCGTGGACTTCCAGAGGCTGTTCGTGCCGGCGATCATGACGTCGTCGTTGGACGGGCACTTCTCGAACCGCGCGATGAAGGGGACACCGGTCTTGTTGATTCCCGTATCAGCCGTGAAGAAGTCCGCGCCGTTCTTCGTCCGAAAGATGCTCAGATTCTGGTAGGAGGCCGCCCAGTTCGTATCGGGACTGCTGGACGAGATCGCGTTGTCCGCGCCGTCCCCACCAAGGATGAACTTCCAGGCGTTCGTGCCGGTCCACTTGCCCGTGCCGTTGTCCTGCGCCCCGGCCAGCGCAAAGTCGAGATTGGACGCATGGACCGACCCGTCGTAGAACTGCGCGATGGCGAGGTTCGTATTGTGATCGGCCCAGGTGTTCCCCCCATCGGTGGTGCTCCACACCCCGCCGTCGTTGCCCACGACCAGGCGGCTTCCCGCGAAGGCCATGCTGTGCTGGTCGACATGGATGCCGTGCGTCGGATCCGAAACGGTTTTGCTGACCTCCGTCCAGCTCGCCCCGTCGAACTTCCAAAGGGGCACGCCTCCGGCATAGAGGACGTTCGCGTTCGTAGGATCCACGATGATGACATGGGAGTAATGGCACTGATCGGAGAAGGGGTCGTTGGGGAATGCGGCGGTATAGCCGCAATAGCCATGGACGCCGGTGCCGTCGTCGGTCGCTCCCGTGGGGATCTGGGTCCACATGGGTGTCGACGCCCAGGCGTTGGTCGTCTTGAAGAGGCCGAGCAGTCCGCCGTCATGGCCCGTCCCATCCTTGGCATCGTGGATGCTCACATAGAGGACGTTCGCGTTCGAAGGCGCGATGGCCAGCTCCACGCGGCCCACTCCCCCCACCAGCGTCGTCCACGGGCCGCTGATCGGTGTCCAGCTGTCGCCGGCGTCCGTGGATCGATATACGCCGTTGAGGTTGTTACCAAACGGATATCCGATCCCCGCGTACTGGTTGTTGAAGTTGGTCGGGTCCACTTCCAGGTCCGTGGCATCTCCCGCTTGCTTGCGTAACCACCTCATGCCGCCGTCCGTCGACTTGAAGATCCCCCGGGACGGGATGGTGGGCGGGAACTCGCCGCCGCGTCCGGCTCTCCCGTAAGTGATGGACGCGACCAGGATGCTGGGATTGCTCGGGTTCACCTTGATGTCGCTGACGGCGGCGCCCGCGAAGGTGGCGGTGGCGAGAAGCTGCCAGCTGGCGCCCCCATCGGTGGACTTGAGAAGGCCCCTCCCCGCGTACGCGGAGCCCGTAAACACCGCTTCCCCGGAACCCGCGTAGATCGTCCTCGGATCGCTGGGCGCGAACGCGATGGCTCCCATCGCCAGCGACGCCTGTGCATCGGTCCTGGGGGTCCAGGTCGCTCCCGTGTCTCGCGTCTCCCACACGCCCCCCTGAGCGGCGCCGATCAG